>CAYHAH010000024.1:0-4519 GCA_964354575.1 uncultured bacterium | reverse complement strand
TGCGACCTGTGCACTAAAATAAAGAACGGCCACGCCGTTGATGTCATCGAGATCGATGCCGCATCGAACAGGGGGATCGATGAGATCCGCAACCTGAGAGAAGGAGTTAGATACACTCCGATTGAAGGAAAATACAAGGTTTACATAATCGACGAGGTCCACATGCTCACCTCCGAAGCTTTCAATGCGCTCCTTAAGACACTGGAAGAGCCGCCCGTTCACGCGGTTTTCATACTTGCCACGACAGAGCCTCAAAAAGTTCCCCTGACTATCTCCTCAAGATGCCAGAGGCTTGATTTCAGGAGACTATCGAACCAGGAGATAATCGTTCAATTAAAAAAGATCGCCGGCGCCGAAGGTCTGAAGATCGATGACCCCGCGGCCGCTTTGATCGCGAGGAATTCGGACGGTTCCATGAGGGACGGCATCTCCCTTCTCGACCAGCTTGTTTCTTTCAGCGGAAAGAGCATTAAGAGCGACGACGTCATCTCGGTGCTGGGCACCGCTAACAGTGACGTGGTATTTGAATTCGGCGGCGCTCTCGGCAGCGGGGACGTGAGCAGGCTTTTTGAGCTTGTGAATCAAATGGCGTCTTCGGGCAGGAGCATCCCGCAGGCGACCAAGGATATCCTTCTTCATTTGAGGAACCTGATGTTCGTAATGCTGGGCAGCGATTCGGTCGTGGAAGAATCATCCGAGCATATCGCAAAACTTAAGGAGCAGTCAAAATCCTTCACCCTGGACAGGATAAAAGAAATGATGAGAATATTATCCAGGGCTGAAGTGGACATGAAATGGCATCCGCAGACAAGGATACTTCTTGAAGTGGCGGTGCTGGAGTGCTGCGGAAATCCGACCGCCGTTAAAGAAGAAAAGATTGAAACAAGAAAAGTTGAAAATAAGATCATCGACGTCAAGCCGGTCGAAAGAAAACTATCTGAAATTATGGAGATCAAGCCGGTCGAAAAAGCGGCTGAAATCAAACCCGGAGCGGAAGGTCTTTCATCGATAAAAACCAACTGGGAAGCTTTTTTGAACGAGGTCAAGAAAAAGAATGTTTTTGCTTACATTTCGCTGCACGAAGGGGATCCTTTCAGCATGGATGACGGGAAGCTGGTCGTCAGGTTCAAGAAGGGATTTGCTTTCCATAAGACCACGCTGGAAGAGGATCCGGCCAAAACTGTTGCTGAAGAAGCGCTTAAGAAAGTTTTGGGCAAGGACATAAAGCTGGAGTGCATAATCGATGCCTCTGCCCCCGCCCCTGAAGCCCACGCGTCAAAAGTGGCCGAGTTATTCGGCGGGCAAGTGATTTTATAGGCTCCGGCAATCTCAGATTTTCCCTTGACATCAGCAAAAAATCGAGGTAAATTAGCATCATGATATTCGGAGAAATTGGCGACATGCTCGGCAAAGCGAAGAAGATCCAGCAAGACATTAAAGAAGTCCAGCAAGAACTTTCGCAGACCACCGTTGAAGAAAATTCAGGCGGCGTAAAGGTTGTGGTATCCGGCGACATGGAGCTGCGCGAGCTCAAGCTTGACCCGAAGATCCTTGAGAACAATGACATTAAGAGGATCGAGTGGCTTATTTCCGACGCCGTAGATAAAGCCTTTGCAAAGGCAAAAAAAGAGGCGGCGGGCAAACTAAAAAGGATAACAGGCGGGCTTTCGATACCCGGTCTCTTTTAGGGCATTATTATGTCATCAAAGTATCCGGAACCAATGGGGCGTCTTATATCGGAGTTCATGAAAATGCCGGGTGTCGGGCCGAAATCGGCGCAAAGGCTCGCTTTTTACATCCTGCAGGCATCGGACGGCGATGTGAAGGAATTGATAAATACCCTGCAGGAGACAAAGAAAAAAGTGGGGCATTGTTCCATCTGCTTCAATATTTCCGTGTCCGACCCCTGCGAGATTTGCAGCGACGAGAACAGGGACAGGAGCAAGATCTGCGTTGTGGCTCTTTCGCAGGATTTAATTGCGATAGAGAAAACCAGAGAGTATAATGGCCTCTATCATGTGCTCGGCGGGGTCATATCCCCGCTGGACGGCGTGGGTCCCGAGAACCTGAGAATAAAGGAATTGCTCAAGCGGCTTAATAAAGACGTCAAAGAAGTGATCCTGGCGTTAAATCCTACGGTGGAAGGGGAAGCAACAGCCATCTATCTGACAAGGCTGATCAAGCCGCTCGCGATGGTGACCCGCATCGCATACGGGCTGCCGGTTGGCAGCGACATGGACTACGCGGACGAAGTTACGCTCACGAAAGCGTTTGAAGGAAGGCGAGAAGTATCTTGAACTGGTACCTTGACACTTTAAACAGGATAATATTAAAACCGATACTTTTTTATCAGGACATGCCAAAAGGAAAATGGCATGAAGACCCCCTTTCATTTGCAATGGTCACCGGCTGGATACTTGCTTTTGCGCTGACGCTCGTCTTTTTCATCAACAGTTACCTTCCCACGGGACTGAGCCTGGTAGAAGGCATACAGGGACAGAAGATGATCATTGTGATACCGGTCCTTGCCGTGATGGGTTTCGCCTTTTTCGCGATGACCGTCCTGATAGTGGGCGGGATACTGATCGGCGCGATACTCGGCCTCCTGTTTTTCTGCGCTGCCGTTCTCAACTTATTGCTGATACTTCTTGGAGGGAAAGGGAATATTTTTGAGGTTGGCAAAGCATCGCTTTATTCCAGCGCGGTCATGCTTGCCGGGCTTCTAAATATATTGTTAATGGTGCCCGTAAAGCTGAAGATGCTAACGTTTACAGATTGGATAACCGGCGAGAGAGTGGTTTTTTATTGCGCGAGCGTGTATTTATACGGGCTTTTCAGCATTCTGGGAAGGAAAACCCATAATGTCCCGAGATGGAAAGCTTTTCTGGCGGCGACAGTTCCGTTCATTTTGCTGGTTTTATTGAACATTATTTTGTCCGCAAAGGTCCTGCCAAAGCTGGTGGGGATACTCGGATAAGGAGATAAATTTGGCAAAGAAGGATATTGTTGAAATAAGGTGGCACGGAAGGGGAGGCCAGGGCGCGAAAACCGCGGCGCTTCTTTTCGCGGACGCCGCTCTTTCGGAGGGAAAGTACATCCAGGCATTCCCGGAATACGGGCCCGAGAGAATGGGCGCTCCTGTGCAGTCGTTCGACAGGCTGTCCGATGAGCCGATAACTCTCCACTGCGGGATCAGCAATCCAAAATACGTCGTTGTCCTTGACCCGACGCTGATGGCTTCCGTGGACGTCCTCGCGGGCGTCCCTGATGACGGGATGATCATCATCAATACAAGCAAATCGCCTGATGAGATCAAATCCTCCATGAAGAACGGCAAGGTCAAGGTCTTCACGGTTGACGCCTCAAAGATAGCCGTGGAAACGATCGGCCGCAACATTCCGAACACGCCGATGCTGGGGGCGATGGCAAAAGCGGCCGGCCTGCTTAATTATGAGAGGTTGCTTAAGGACCTTGAACAGAAGCTAAAAAAGAAATTCGCCTCCAAGCAGGAAGTGATCGCGGGCAACCTGAATGCCGTCAAAAGGGCATATGAGGAGGTAAGGTCATAAAGTGGCTAAACTGATGAACTGGAAAGAAGTGAAAAAAGGCGACGTACTTGAGGCAGGCACGGCCGAAGAGTTCCAGACGGGAGACTGGAGAAGCGAGAGGCCGGTCTGGCATCCGGAGACATGCATACAGTGCCTGCTGTGCTGGATACACTGCCCGGATTCGTCTATTACAGTGGACAAAGCAACTTCAAAAATGACCGGCTTTGATTACAAGCATTGCAAGGGATGCGGCATTTGCGCCGAAATTTGCCCGACAAAACCGAAATCCATCACAATGAAACCGGAGGAAAAATAACAATGGCGATAGCCGCAAAAACCGGCAACGAGGCAATGGCGGAAGCGATGAGGCAGATAAACCCTGCCGTAGTCGCGGCATATCCCATAACGCCGGCGACCGAAATAGCGCAGATATTCGCGTCCTTCGTGGCGGACGGCGCGGTGGACACGGAATTTGTCACGGTTGAATCCGAACATTCGGCGATGAGCGCGACCCTGGGAGCGGCAGCCGCGGGGATCAGGGCGATGACCGCGACTTCTTCACAGGGACTTGCACTTATGTACGAGATCCTTCCCATCGCATCCGCTCTGAGACTTCCCATAGTTATGCCGGAAGTCAACAGGGCCCTTTCAGGACCCATCAATATCCACTGCGACCACAGCGACACGATGGCCGCAAGGGATTTCGGCTGGATACACATTTTTTCGGAGAATGCGCAGGAAGCATACGATAACGTCCTGCAGGCGATAAGGATCGCGGAAGACACAAGGGTGAGGCTGCCTGCGATGGTCACAACGGACGGCTTCATAATCAGCCACTGCATGGAAAAGATCGAGATGCTGGATGACGCCGTTGCAAAGGAATACATAGGCGAATACAAGGCGGAGTATTCCGTCCTCGACGTGAACAAGCCGATAACGGTCGGCTCGCTCGACCTCCAGGATTATTATTT
>CAYHAH010000023.1:0-13111 GCA_964354575.1 uncultured bacterium | reverse complement strand
AGTTGGTGAAGTTTACAATATTGGAGGGAATAACGAATTTAAGAATATCGATGTTGTAAAACTTATCCTGAGTTCTTTGAACAGGAAAGCATCACTGATCGAATATGTTAAGGACAGGCTCGGCCATGACAGGCGGTATGCCATGGATGCGGGAAAGATAATGAGGGAGCTTGGCTGGAGGCCGAAACACAGGTTTGAGAAGGGACTGAAGGACACCGTCAGGTGGTACCTGGATAACAGGGATTGGTGGAAGAAGATAATCAGCGGCGAATATAAGAATTACTACAGGAAAATGTACAAGGGAAGATGAAATTAGCTTTAGTCCACGATTATTTGAACCAGGCCGGCGGAGCCGAAAGGGTCGTGGAATGTCTCCACGAAGCATTTCCTTCCTCCCCGATATACACCTCAATTTACGACAAGAAGAGAATGCCGGATATTTTCAGGACCATGGACATCAGGACGTCATTCATGCAGCATCTTCCTTTCGTGATGAAGCACTTCAAAAAATATCTCCCGCTTTATCCTTTCGCCTTCGAGAGCTTCGACCTGTCGGGTTACGACACGGTCCTTTCAAGCAGCAGCGCGTGGGGAAAAGGGATAAAAAAAGGGAAAGGAGCAACGCACATATGCTACTGCCATTCCCCCATGAGATTTGTCTGGATGTACGAGGACTATATAGAGAAGGATGAGATCGGCGCGCTTGTAAAGATGATATTGCCTCCCGTCTTGAAATGGCTGAAAAAATGGGACATGAAGACCTCGAAAGAGGTGGATCATTTTATCGCGAATTCCATGACGACACAGAAGCGGATCAAGCTGTTCTACGGGAGGGACTCTGAAGTTATCCATCCGCCGGTTGATACTTCATTTTTTAAGCCGTATAATAGCAAAATTGAGGATTATTTCCTTGTTGTTTCAAGGTTGAATCCTTACAAGCACATTGACCTGGCGATTGAGGCGTTCAACGAGATCGGATCGCCGCTTTACATCATAGGATTCGGCCCCGATGAGAAGAGGCTGAAAAGGCTGGCAAGGCCCAATATCAAGTTCCTGGGAAGATTGCCTGACAGCGAAATTGTCAGGCATTATTCGCAGTGCAGGGCTTTTATTTTGCCGGGCGAGGAAGATTTCGGGCTTACTCCCGTCGAGGCTCAGGCGTGCGGAAGGCCCGTCATAGCGTACAGGTCGGGAGGGGCGCTTGAATCGGTCATTGACGGCCAGACCGGCGTGTTTTTCGAGCGTCAGGAAAAAGCTTCACTTGTCGGCGCGATCAAGAAATTCAGCGGGATGTCTTTTGATCCCGCCGGGATAAGGGAGAACGCTTTGAGGTTCGATAAAAGCATTTTTAAAAGAAAGATCAAGGAGTTCGTAGATGCCAAAAGAAAATAAGGAGTCGATATTCGACGTCGCGATAGAGATGCTGTACATCGCGCTGGTTTTTCTGGCTCCGGTGATCTTTGACAGGCGCGTGGGCATAGTCTTTTCCCTGACAAAAGTGACCACCATCAGGCTGCTCGTTATCGCGATCCTGACCTTGTGGGCGGTAAAGATAATGCTGAAGCAGCGTCACAGATTCATCCGCACCCCCCTGGACTATCCCGTGCTGTCCTATATCCTTGCCTGCACCGTGGCAACGCTGACATCAGTTCATGTGCTCACAAGCTTCATGGGTTTTTACGGGAGATACGAAGGGCTTACCACTCTTTATGCGTACGGCCTGCTTTTCTTCATCACGACGAATTTCATTCATTCAAAGGAACAGATATTGAGGGTCATGTACACGGTCATAATCGCGGGGATATGCATGGCTGTCTACGGGGTCATTCAGAGGATGGGGCTTGATCCGTATGCATGGGGAGGGGTCATCACCTGGCAGAGGGTCATCGGAACAATAGGGCAGCCTAACTTTCTTGCAGCATACGTGGACATGGCCTTTGTTATCGGGCTCGCTTTGCTCCTGAACATGAAAGACATCAGGCGGGGCAAGGGGCTTGAATGGCAGACAATTTATGATCTTGGCATAAGAGCGGTCTTGATAATCAGCCTGTTCTTGATCTATGTATGCGTTCTTTATACCCAGAGCCGCGGAGGGTTTCTCGGCCTTATCGGAGGAATGGCGCTCTTTTTCACCATCGCAAAGAGGGAACTCACAATAAACAAGTGGAAGGAGCTGCTGATACTGCTGCTCCTCATAATAATAGTCTCATTTATCACCTCTTTAAATCCCGAAGTCTCCCCGTTCGGCAGATTCACTTCCGAGGCTGCAAAATTTGAGGAATTGGGAAGCAGGGAAACACCCATTGTCACGTACAGCGCGGGTCTTTCGCGTCTGGAGACATGGAAAAGCGCGTACAGGCTAATTGCCGACAGGCCGTTTTTCGGCGTGGGGCAGGAAGTGCTGAAAATGGTCTTCCCGCGGTATGAAACGGACAAATTCAGGTTTTACGAAGGATTTCACGTTAAACAGGACAGGTGCCATAACGAAGTATGCGACATGGCGGTGACAAGAGGTGTCATCACTTTCTTCATCTATGTCTGGATACTGGCGGGTTTCTTTTTTATCGGATGCAAAATAATCAGAGGAGATTACGATCCCGAACTGAAGCTGTTCACCGCGGGATTTCTGGCCGCATCCGTTGCCTACCTTATGCAAAATCAGTTCAGTTTCGGGGTTGTCGCAATAACCACCCTCCTCTGGATAATGATGGGCATGACAGCTTCCATTTATGTTAAAGCAGAGCGGACCGAAGCGGTTAAAGGCCTGGACCTCTCGAATATGCCCTGGCTCTTATTTGCCGTCACTTTGATCCTGGCGATGTTCCTGGCTTATATCTCGACCATCCAGTTCAGGGCCGACATGCATTTTAAGAACGGCAAGGCTTTATCTGATTCCAGGCGTTTTGATCTTGCGATAAAGGAATATGAAGCGTCGCTCAGGATCAGCCCTTATGAAGGGGGCACGTGGACCCATTACGGCATCTCCACTCTGAACGTCGCGCAGATGTCACAGGATGCGCGTTATGTCAACAGATCGATAGATATTTTCGGCGTTGGGAACAAGCTGGACCCGTACAACGCGGATAATTTTTACATAGCGGGAAGGTCTTATTTTATACTGGCTTTGAGCGACAACTCCGCTCTGGACAAGGTGATCGAGTCTGAGAGGAACGCGACAAAAATAGATCCGCTTTACGCGGAGGCATATCAGACCATGGCATCCGTGTACGAAAGGAAGGGCATGAACAGGGAAGCGGCCCGTATGTACGAAAAGGCGGTTGAGATCAATCCCCAGCTGAGCGAAAGCATATCGGGTCTATCGAGCGTTTATGTGAAACTGGGGGAGGAGAGAAAGGTCATTGACATATTCAAGGGTTTTCTCGCCAAATATCCGAACAACCCCATATTTCAGGAAAATCTCGCCTCCATATACGTCAGGAGAGGCGAAACAAGCCGGGCGCTCGCAATATACGAGGAAATGGTCGCGGCAAATCCGAAGAACACGAACGCCCTTGTGAACCTGGGCTTCATGTACGCAAATATAGGGAATACAGCAAAGGCGAAAGACAGTTTTGAGAGAGCTTATTTGATCGACCCGAGGAATGTGGGCGTTCACAACGGGCTGGGTCTTGTTTATCTTAAGACGGGCCGGACGGAAAAAGCCAGGGAAGAATTCAACCAGTCCTTGATGGTCGACCCGAACAATGGATACGCAAAAGACATGTTAGGCAGGATCAAGTAAATGTTGAGAAGATCAGCTAAATTCCCGCCGCTGCTGCTGTTGATCATCGATGCCCTGGCGATCAATGTATCGTTCATCCTGGCTTATTATCTCAGGTTCGAGTGGTTCCTGGGTAAATCTCCGGCGATCATACCTCAGCTCGGCAGGTTTTATTACATTCTGATATTCGTCATGTTCCTCTGGCTGGCTTTGTTCAAGCTCCTCGGCCTTTATGACAAAAGGGACATCACCTCCACGGGAGATGAGGCTTCCTCCATATTCGGGGCGACTATCGCCGGCTCGCTGCTATTATTCGCGCTTCTCTTTTTGTACAGGGGATTCTGGTTCTCAAGGGCGCTTCTCATTTACGCGATGATAATTTGTTCGGCACTTATGATCTTTTCAAGGTACGTGCTGAACACCTTTCAGAGAGAGCTCTATAAGAGAGAGATAGGGGTCCGACGCACGCTTATTTTGGGTGCGGGGGAGATGGGGCAGGGGCTTGCCTTTAAGATGTTATCGGAGAAAGAGATAGGGTACAAGGCCGTGGCATTTTTGGACGACGACCCGGAAAAGACGGGCAAAAGTTTTTATGGCGTTCCTGTTATGGGCTCGATCATCAGCACAAAGAACAAAATAAAAGAGCTTAACATTGACGAGGTGATTTTGGCGACCGGAAAACTGCACCAACAGAAGGTGCTGGATGTCATCACGGAATGCGAATCAGAAGGAGTGGAATTCAAGCTTGTGCCGGGAATACTTGAGCTTATAGCTTCGAGGATATCGACCGACGAGATAGGGGGCGTGCCGCTCCTGACCATTAAGGAGATCAGGCTCCAGGGAGCGAACGCGGTCATCAAAAGGTCCGTTGACATATGCGCCTCCCTCTCCGCCCTGGTCATCCTGTCGCCTTTGATGCTCATTGTTGCCGCCGCGATCAAGCTGGAATCAAAAGGGCCCGTCTTTTTCACCCAAAAACGCGTCGGCAAGGACGGCAAGATATTCCATCTTTTTAAGTTCAGGTCGATGATCGAAGGGGCCGAGGAAATGTTCGAGAAGGTCGTCGCTCAAAAGGGCGGGAACATCATCAGGTTCAAGGCGAAGGACGATCCCCGCATGACCAGGTTCGGCAGGATAATAAGGAAGCTCAGCATTGACGAACTGCCGCAGCTGATAAACGCGCTGTTAGGGGACATGAGCCTTGTAGGGCCGAGGCCCCCCGTGCCGATCGAAGTTGAAAAATATTCCGCCTGGCATAAAAAACGGCTCAGGGTGCGCCCCGGGATCACCGGTCTCTGGCAGGTATCGGGAAGGAGCGAACTTCCGTTCGAGGACATGATCCGGCTCGACATTTATTATATTGAGAACTGGTCCCTCTGGATGGATTTCAGGATAGTCCTCAGGACAATTCCAACGGTGCTCTTCGGCCGCGGAGCATACTGAAAAATAGATGCTTACAAGCACCCAGAACCCGACAGTTACGCGCTTTAATTCACTGAAACAAAAGAAAACACGCAAGTCCTCAGGGAAATTCCTGGTCGAAGGCATCCATCTGGTGAACGAGGCGATGCGGGCCGGCCTTGTCGAAAAAGTCATTTACAGCGAAAGCGTCCTGAGGACGCTTGAGGGGAAAGATCTCATCGGCAGGATAATATCCTCCGCCATCCACAGTGAAGAAGCCAGCGAAAAAGTCATCAGATATCTCTCCGAAGTCGAGACCCCGCAGGGGATCGTCGCTGCGGTCAAGCCGAAAAATCCGGACCTCGGGAGCCTCTTTGAGGCCGCCGATCCGCTGATCGCGGTGGCGTGCGGCATTCAGGATCCCGGCAATCTGGGGACGATGATCAGGACGGCGGATGCGGCCGGATGTTCGGGGATCATATTATCCTCCGGCACGGTCGATCCTTACAATGACAAGGTCATAAGGGCATCTTCCGGTTCCATTTTTCATTTAAACATAGTAAAAATTGATGATATAATTGAACTCGCTTCGGCACTGAAAAGGCGGGGTATAAAGATAATTTCGACCTATGTCGGGGCGGAAAAGACTTATTTTTCGGCTGATTTCAGCGGCCCCGTTGCCGTAATGATCGGCAGCGAAAGCAAAGGGCTGCCTCCGGACCTCGAGAGACTTTCGGAAGAATCCGTTTCAATTCCGATGGCCGGAGGAGCCGAGTCGCTTAATGCAGCCGTCTCACTCGCCGTCATTTTGTACGAAGCTTTGAGGCAAAGGAGAACGAATGCTGGAAAATCTGGCTAAGATAGAAGCTGAAGCCGCATCCGCGATAAAGAGCGCGTCTTCGCTGAAAGAACTCGATGACATCAGGATAAAGTATCTCGGCAGGAAAGGCGAGGTGCAGGAGGCGTTAAAGCTCCTCCCGACGCTTCCCGGCGATCAGCGCCCCAAATTCGGCCAGCTCGCGAACGACATCAAGCATAAGATCAAGATGCTCCTGGACGAAAAGGTGAACAACATTTCCCGCGAGGGCGTATCAAAAAAATTAAAGGAAGAAAAGATCGACATTACGCTTCCCGGAACGGGGATCATAAAAGGCAGCCTCCATCCGATCACAAAAGTTTTTGAAGAAATGAAGCAGATATTCACCAGGATCGGATATTCCATAGCGGAAGGGCCGGACATCGAGACTAACTGGAATAATTTTGAAGCGCTGAACTTCCCTCCGGAACATCCCGCAATGGACATGCAGGCGACTTTTTTTGTTGAGGGAGGGGATGTCCTGAGGACGCACACCTCTCCCGTGCAGATAAGGGTGATGGAAAAGACAAGCCCCCCCATATCGATCATAATGCCCGGCCGCGTCTACCGCTGCGATGCGGATGTCACTCACTCTCCCGTTTTTCACCAGCTTGAAGGCCTCGTGGTCGACGAAAATATCACTTTTGCCGACCTGAAGGGCACGCTCACATATTTTTTGCATGAAATGTTCGGCAAGGAGAGGCGCGTCAGGTTCAGGCCGTCATTTTTCCCGTTCACTGAGCCCTCGGCGGAAGCGGATGTCGAATGCATAATCTGCAGCGGAGTGGGATGCCGCGTCTGCAAGAACACGGGATGGATGGAAATACTCGGGGCTGGAATGGTTGATCCGAACGTGTTCAAGAACGTCGGTTACGACCCGGAGAAGTGCTCCGGATTCGCTTTCGGCATGGGGATCGAGCGCATCGCCATACTCAAGTACGGGATACCCGATATCAGGCTGTTCTATGAGAATGACTTGAGATTTTTGAGGCAGCTATAATATGATGAGCGGAGTCGAATCATGAAAATTCCTCTTCAGTGGCTTAATGAATACGTCAAGGCGGACCTGAAGCCGCAGACCCTCGCGGATAAGCTCACCATGGCGGGGCTCGAGGTGGGCGCGATAGAGTATCACGGCAGCACCTCCGATGTTGTTGTGGGCAAGATCAAGGCAGTGGAACGCCATGCGACGAAGCCCGACATCATGATATGCCAGGTTGATACCGGAAAAAAGATACTCCAGATCGTTACCAAGGCGAAGAACGTGAAAGTGGGGGACAAAGTTCCCGTGGCGCTTCACGGGGCTACGCTTCCGTCGGGAATAAAGATCCAGAACAGGGAGCTGCACGGCGTTGAGTCTTTCGGCATGCTCTGTTCAAAGGTGGAACTCGGGCTCTCCGACGCCGCCGAGGGGATATTGATACTGGACAAGGATACCTCCGTCGGGGAGGACATAAGGAAAGTCCTGGGCACCGGAGGAGCGGTCCTTGACATAGACGTACTGCCCAACAGGATAGATGTTTCCTCGATCATCGGGGTCGCCAGGGAAGTGGGAGCGATACTGAACAAAAATGTGAAGATCCCTCTTGTAAGAGTAAAAGAAGCGGGAGGATCGATAAAGAAAGCGGTGAAGATCTCCGTTAAAAATAAAGACCTGTGCCCCCGGTACATGGCAAGGGTCATAAAGGGCGTCTCAATAAAACCTTCGCCTGAATGGATGCAGGAAAAACTTGCTGCCTGCGGAATGAGGGCCGTTAACAATGTCGTCGACATAACGAATTATGTTCTTCTTGAAATGGGTCAGCCTCTCCACGCTTTCGACCTCGACCTCCTGAAGGACAGAACGTTGATCGTCAGGAAAGCCGCAAAAGGCGAGAAGATGACCACGATCGACGGCGAGAAAAGAGAAGTGGGGGAATGCCTCGTGATCGCCGACTCTCAGAAGGCGGTCGCCGTGGCGGGAGTCATGGGAGGAGCCAACACCGAAGTCGTTGATTCAACAAAGGACATACTTCTTGAATCGGCGTATTTCGATCCGAAAACGATCCACAGGGCGGAAAAGCATTTAAAGCTGCGCACGGAGGCCTCCGTCAGGTTCGACAGGGGAGTGGACTGGAACGGCGTCGAGGCCGCGCTTGACAGGGCTGCGGCTCTCATATTTCAGCTTGCGGGCGGAAAAGTCCTTGCGGGCAGGATCGACATCAAGGCGAAAGACCGCAAGCCGAAAACCATCAAGCTGAGACTGAAAAGGGTCAATGATATTTTAGGGACAAACCTGAAACTTCCCGAGATCAAGCCCATTCTCGGAAGGCTGGGATTCGTAATGAAGGGATCAAGCGTGGAAGTGCCTCTATTCAGGGCCGGAGACATAGAGAGAGAGATCGACGTCATTGAAGAGATCGCAAGGATATACGGCTACGATAATATCCCGGTGACCCTTCCCGACCTCAAGATAAAAAGCACAAAGGATATTTCCGAGGATCAGATGAAAAGGATAAAGACCATTCTGGTCGACGCCGGATTGAACGAGGCCTGCACATATTCAATGCTGCCCCCTCTCACCGAGGAGATCGGGGAGCCGCGCGGAGAGAACATTAAAATATTGAATCCCATCTCGGAAGATCTCTCCGTCATGAGAAGATCGATCATCCCCGGCCTGCTCAAAGTTTTGACATACAACCTTAACCGGCAGATCGAAGACGTCAATATTTTCGAGATAGGCAAGGTCTTTTACAGGAGTGCAGGGGCGAATGTTGAGAAAATAGAGCTCGCCGCGCTCATGTTCGGCAAAAGGTCTTACCGTTATGACGGGAAAAAGGAAAGCGTCGACTTTTTCCAGGCGAAGATGATCGCTGAAGATATCCTGGTTTTTCTTGGAGTAAATTACGAGATCAAAGAAAATATCATGCCGGGACTCCATCCCGGAAAATCGGCGGCCGTATACAAGAACGGAAAGATCATCGGGATGTTCGGGGAACTTCATCCGGATGTCGGAAGCAGGTTGAACGTTGATGAACCCATATATGTTCTTTCCCTGAACCTTGACGAGGCGCTGAACATCAAAAAACTTCCTCCTAAATATAAAGAGATCCAGTTATATCCGGCGGTTAAGCGCGACATAGCAATGATCGTTCCTTACGGAGTGACAAATAAGGCTATTATCGGCGAGATCAGGGCTTCGGGCGGCGAAATGGCGGAAGAAATAACCCTGTTCGACAAGTACGAAGGCGGCCAGATAGAGAAAGGATATTTCAGTCTCGCGTATTCCATCACATACCGCAATCCCGGCAGGACGCTGACCGATGAAGAGGTCAACGCAAAACACGAGGAAATATCCCTTAACCTTGCCGGCAAACTCGGCGTGATAGTAAGGAAATGAATACAACAGAGACCATTTCTCCCATGGTCAGGCAATATCAAGATATCAAATCCCGGTATAAGGAAGCCATTTTGTTCTTCAGGCTGGGGGATTTCTACGAGATGTTCAATGAGGACGCAAAGATCGCGTCCAGGGAGCTCGAATTGACTCTTACAGGCAGGGGCGAAGGCGGCAAGAGAATGCCCATGTGCGGAATCCCATATCACGCGGCCGACAATTACATATCAAAACTTCTTCTCAAAGGGTATAAAGTCGCCATCTGCGACCAGGTGGAGGACCCCAAGCTCGCAAAAGGGTTAGTTAAAAGGGAAGTCGTGAAGGTGATAACTCCCGGCACGGTGCAGGAGAGCAGGATGCTCGATGAAAGATCAAGCAACTTCCTTCTGGCGCTCTCTTTTCAGAAAAACGAGGCCGGAATAGCCTTCGTGGACGCGTCAACCGGGGAGTTCAAGGTCACTTCCGTCTCCACTGCAACAGGCATTGACGGCCTGATCGAGGAAATAAACAGGATCGCGCCTTCAGAGATACTCGTGCCGGACATGATCCCCGATGAAGCTGCAGGGCTTCCCGAAAACCTAAAAGCGGCGGGTTATTCTTTGTCGGATTATAAGGACGTTTATGACCTTGATATCGCCAGGAAAAGATTGAAAGAACATTTTAACGTTGCCTCGCTCGACAGTTTCGGCCTGGCGGGTTTCAAGGCTCCGCTTGGCGCCGCATCAGCTATCCTTGAATATTTGAAGCAGACCCAGAAAGGGGCGCTTGACCATGTGAATAAGATCCAGCCTTACGGAACCGGCGATTTCATGTGTATCGATTCTTCAACAAGAAGAAACCTTGAACTGCTTTCGACGATCAGGGACAAGTCGATAAAGGGAAGTCTGATATGGGTCATTGACAGCACGTCAACTCCAATGGGAAGCAGGCTGCTGAAAAAATGGGTATCGCAGCCTCTTCTTGACATAAAAGAGATAGAACTCAGGCTTGACGCGGTCGAGGAGCTGTCGGGCAATTTACTTTTAAGAAAGGAACTGTCGAACGCTCTTCTGAGCATTTTTGACGTTGAAAGACTCACCGGAAAGGTCGCCTCGCAGGCGGCGAACGCCAGGGACCTGATCGCGCTGAAAGAATCGCTGACGCATCTCTCAAAAATAAAGCTCGTTCTGAGAAATTGCAAGGCCGCAAAGATCGGCAGGGTGAAGAGCATTAACGAGCAGGCGGAAGCGATCGACCTGATCGACAAAGCAATAGAGCCCGATCCGCCTCATACATTGAAGGAAGGGAATTTGATAAAAAAAGGCTTCAATGAGGAACTCGACAAATTAAAAGAGATGACGCAGGGCAACAAAGAATGGATCTCGGAGCTGGAGCTTACGGAGAGGCAGCGCACGGGGATAAAATCCCTCAAAGTCGGATATACTTCGGTATTCGGATACTATATTGAGGTTTCAAAATCCAATTTGGAGTCGGCGCCGGCGGATTACATCAGGAAGCAGACCCTGGTGAATTGCGAAAGGTTCATTACGCCGTCCCTCAAGGAAAGGGAGGCGCTCATACTCAATGCGGAAGAGAAAATGTGCGCCCTGGAACGTGAAATTTTTGTCGACGTAAGGAGCAGGCTCTCCATCCATACAAAAGAACTTCAGGTCATTGCGGAGACATTAGCGGAACTCGATGTCCTGCTTTCTTTTGCGTCAGTTGCCGCAGAGAAAAAATATTCAAGGCCCGTCCTGAGAGACGGCGAGATCAGCATAAAGAACGGACGGCATCCGGTGGTGGAGGCGACCCTTGACGTGAACATGTTCGTGCCTAATGACACGGAAATGAGATCCGAAGACAGCCGCTTTGCATTGATAACCGGGCCGAACATGGCGGGCAAATCGACATACATGCGCCAGGTCGCCCTGATATGCTTGATGGTCCAGATAGGTTCTTTTGTTCCCGCGGAGTCTGCGAGACTGCCTGTCATCGACAGGATATTCACCAGGATCGGCGCGCTGGATGACCTTTACGCCGGGCAATCCACCTTCATGGTGGAAATGACGGAGGTCGCGAATATCATAAACAACGCCACATCGGGAAGCCTTGTGATACTGGATGAGATCGGCCGGGGAACGTCCACGTTTGACGGCATGTCGATCGCCGCCTCCGTCGCGGAATTCATCCATACGAAGATAAAAGCTTACACCCTTTTTGCGACTCACTACCATGAAATAACGCAGCTCGCGGACAAGCATCCGGGAATGAAGAACCTGAACACGCTTGTCAAAAAAGAAGGGGATAAGGTCATATTCCTTCACAAGATCGTTGAGGGATCCGCGGATCAATCGTACGGGATAGAGGTCGCGAAGCTTGCCGGCCTGCCGGACGCGGTCATCTCCAGGGCAAAAGAGATATATGAAACGCTTGAAATGGTCGAGAGAAACGCGGCCAGGGCGCCCGGGAGCAGACGCGCGGGCAAACAGGACCAAATGGGACTATTCTGAATAAGGAGGAATAAGGAGGAGAGATCATGAAGAAAAGCAAAGGTAATCTGCTGATAACTTTTATCTTGTTGATGGCGTTAAGTGTTACCGTTTTTTCCTATCTTTATCTGATCGGGTTCAGGCTGAAAGAATCGGGGTTAAGGGTTTCCGAGAACCAGGCTTTTTACGCCGCGGAAGCCGGGCTCAATAAAGCTATCTGGTATCTGGCCACGCCCATAGCCCAGGGCGGCAAGGGGATCTCATGGAGAGTGACAAGCAGCCAGGAGGTTTTCGGCCGGGGAAAGTATTACATAACGGTAAGGGATTACGCGACCGGCGAGGTGCTGGTAATTTCAACGGGAGAAGTGCTTGGCTTAAGGAAGACGGTTACCCAGTCGCTGATCGCGGGAGGGGGGGCGCCGACCGCTTTTAGTTATTCTCTTTTCAGCAACAGCGCGTCTACGATCAGCGGCAGCGCCATAGTGCGCGGCGACATGTACGTTAACGGGAACACAATACTTACCGATTACGTTCACGTGGAGGACGGCTATCTTTATCATCCAACCGGAACGACCGTCACCATAGGGTCGGGATACCCCACTTATACTGACGGCGGCCAGCCCGATCCCAAGCCGGTATTTCCCACGCTGGACACGTCTTTTTACGACGGCCAGATCTCGATCGCCCAGGGCGTGGCTGCCGGCAACGTGACGTATACCGACGCGACCGTGAACCTTAACGGCAGCACGGTATATGTAAAAGGCAACGTGACCATAGCGGGCAACACCACTTTCAACGGGCCCGGATCGGTAGTGGCAACGGGGAAGATCTCATTATCGGGGAACACTTACAGCACCGGCAGCGTCAAGTTCATAGCGAATGGAGAGGTGAACGCTACGGGGAACACATATACGGACGGATCAACATATTACAGCTCAACGTCAATATTGGCCACCGGCAATACAAGGGTAAGTGTGGGCAGCTTTATTACAAAAGGGAACGTGACGCTTGGCGGGAATTTGAACATGTCCGGGATCGTATATGCGCAAGGCAGCGCCAACCTGTACGAGAATGTCCAGGTAACAGGCAGTCTCGTCACGAATTCCGTGTCCTCGATATCGGGGAATGCGCATATTACTTATGATCCCGCTTATATTCCCT
This sequence comes from uncultured bacterium, assembly GCA_964354575.1. Classification (GTDB taxonomy): domain Bacteria; phylum Margulisbacteria; class WOR-1; order CAVSGV01; family CAVSGV01; genus CAYHAH01. The sequence goes on along the minus strand of CAYHAH010000023.1, from coordinate 128 downwards.
CGGAGATACCGGTGGGATTTGGCGGCACTTCTCTGATCGTGAAAAAAGGGACATGGAAAGGAAACTAGGCGCTTGCCGAAACAGCCCCTTAACATAGCTTTTGTCTGGCACATGCACCAGCCGTTTTA
>CAYHAH010000022.1:0-4006 GCA_964354575.1 uncultured bacterium | reverse complement strand
TCGTGCGGATTTATGCTGCCGTCCGTCAGAGGCACTCCCAGGCCGATCTTGTCGCCGTTCGCGACGCGGATCCTTGTTTCGTATGGAACGGCATATTCACGCTTTTCGCGGGAAGAAACGATGGTGATAAGCCTTGTTCCTTCCTTTTCCGATACCTCAACCGTTCCTTCTGTCTCGGAAAGCAAAGCCGGATCTTTCGGCCTGCGGCCCTCAAAAAGCTCTTCCACCTTCGGCAATCCCTGGATGATGTCCCTGGTTTTGCTCGGGTCGCGCCTTATGCTTTCCACTTTTGAAAGGAAATCATAACTGGCGACCTCATCCCCGTCCTGCACGGCCACCTTGGAGCCGGAGGGAATGGAATAATTTTCTCCCGGAACAACGACCACGTTCTTGCTGCCCCTTCCCTCTTTCACCGAAATGACCACGCCACCGCTCTTTGTAACAACGCCCGCGGCTATCTCGTCCTCCGCTTTTACCTTGTCGCCGACCTTTACATATAATTTGGCGGCATGGGGAACAGAGTACTCTTTCCTTGTCTTTGGATTATAGATAAATAGCGCGGCGTCATTCTTCGCCAATCTTTCGATGACGGTCTTATCCTCGATCTTTCTTTTTCTTTCGGTCACTTCAAGCCCGAGGTACATGACACGTCCCTCAGAGCTGGAAACAGTGTATTCGTACGTTGGATCGTACTCCGCGATGGCGTCGCCGGAAGAAACCGCGGCGCCTTCTTTCACTTTAAGGATCGTCCCGATCGGAAGGTTATATTCTTCTTTCTTGTCCTTTATCTTCACAAAAGCGGTGGAACCTCTGGTCACCATCTTTGCTTTATCCCCGTTCTCGTCAGTGATATCCCTTAATTCAATTCCCTCTCCCCATTCCATTTTCCCGCTGTGTTTTACCTTTATAGGCACTTTCGCCGCCTTATGAAGAGCAACACCGCCGATATGGAACGTTCTCATTGTAAGCTGGGTGCCCGGCTCCCCGATGGACTGGGCGGCAATGATCCCGGTGGCTTCGCCGATGCTTACGATCCCGCCGCTTGAGAGGTCCCTGCCGTAGCATTTTTGGCAGATCCCCTTCTTTGTCTTGCACGTCAGAACGGACCTTACTTTGACTTTTTCAATTCCAGCATCAGAAATGGCTTTCGCTCTGCTCTCGTCTACTTCTTCTCCCGCTTTCACGATCACTTTCCCCGAAATGGGGTCCGCAACGTTCTTAACGGCTATTCTTCCGACAAGCCGGGTTGCCAGCGGGAGCATTTCTTCAAATCCCTCCCTGATGCTTGAGAGAACTATGCCTTCTTCAGAGCCGCAATCTTCCTCTGTCACGATAACATCCTGCGCGACGTCAACAAGCCTCCTCGTCAGATAGCCCGAATCCGCCGTTCTCAGAGCCGTGTCAACGAGTCCCTTTCTCGCGCCGTACGAAGAGATGAAATATTCTGTGACGCTCAATCCTTCCTTGAAGTTCGTCTTGATCGGAATGCTGATGATGTTCCCCGAAGGATCCGCCATGAGGCCTCGGATGCCGGCAAGCTGCCTGACCTGCTGGAGGTTGCCTCTCGCGCCGGAGAATGCCATGAGATAAACGGAGTTCAGCTTGTCGAATTCCCTGAGCATGGCGTCCGTCACGTCTTCGGTAACGCCGCTCCAGATATCTATGGAGCGCATGAAGTGCTCTTTTTTGGCGATCTGGCCGTTCTTGAGCTGTCTGTCAAGCGATTCCACCTGTTTGGTCGCCTTTTGAACGATGTGCTTCTTTTGTGACGGGACCTTCAGGTCTTCTATTGAGATGGTGATCCCGGCAAGCGTTGCATATTTAAATCCGAGGCGTTTTATCTCGTCAGCCATCTCAGCGGTGATCTCGGATCCGTACGTATTATAAAAGAACAGGATAAGCTGCTCGAGTTTCTTTTTGTCAACGGTATGGTTTATGTATTCGAGCTTCTCCCCGGGAACCCTTTTAGCGAGAACTTTCGAGAGCGTGTGGTTGAATTTGACGCGGCCGACGGTCGTCTCGACCATCTGATTGTCCCTCTTGACGTTTATCAGCGCGTGCAGGTGGATCTGGTCCAGGTCCTGGGCGATCATAGCTTCGTTGTCGGACGAGAAATTCATTCCCTTGCCCAAAGTGACCCTATCGTCGGAAGCGGTCATGAAATAGACCCCGAGGACCATGTCCTGTGTAGGAGTGATGATGGGCCTGCCAGAGGCAGGAGAGAGTATGTTCCTTGAAGACAGCATGAGAAGCCTCGCCTCAACCTGCGATTCCGTGAGAAGCGGCACGTGCACGGCCATCTGGTCTCCGTCAAAGTCAGCGTTGAACGCCGGACACACAAGGGGATGCACCTGAATGGCTTTTCCCTCGACCAGGATCGGTTCAAAAGCCTGGATGCCGAGCCTGTGAAGCGTGGGCGCGCGGTTCAAGAGGACCGGATGGCCTTTAATGGCCTCTTCGAGAATGTCCCAGACAAATATCTCTCTCTTGTCTATCTGGCGCTTCGCGCTTTTAACGTTCTGAGAAAGACCGCGTTCAACGAGCTTCCTTATAACGAACGGCTTGAACAGCTCAAGCGCCATTTCTTTTGGAAGGCCGCACTGGTGTATCTTTAATGTAGGTCCGACAACGATGACCGATCTTCCCGAATAATCAGCGCGTTTTCCGAGCAGGTTCTGCCTGAACCTTCCCTGTTTCCCTTCAATGATATCAGAGAGAGATTTCAAGGGCCGCCCCGTTGACCCCGTGACCGCCCTCTTCCTTCTTCCGTTGTCTATCAAGACATCGACGGATTCCTGAAGCATTCTCTTTTCGTTCCTGACTATCATGTCGGGAGCGCCCATGCTGATTATTTTCTTCAGCCTGTTGTTCCTGTTCAAGATGCGCCTGTAAAGGTCGTTGAGGTCCGATGTCGCGAACCTTCCGCCCTCAAGCTGGACCATCGGGCGCAGGTCCGGCGGCATGACGGGTATCACTTCAAGTATCATCCATTCCGGCCTGTTGCCTGATTTTAAGAACGCCTCGGCGACCCTTAAGCGTTTTACGATCTTTATCCTTTTCTGCCCTTCGGAGCCTTTCAGGTCCCTCCTGAGTTTCGTGACCGTACCCTGCAGGTCAACCTTGGACAGCACCTCCCTGATCGCTCTTGCTCCGGTTTCCGCCTTGAATGAGCTGCCGTATTTTTCCCTGGCTTCCTGATATTCCAGCTCCCTGAGGACCTGCCCTTCCTTCAGCTTTATCTTTTCCTTGCCTTCCTTCGGGACTTCGGTGACCATGTAAGCGTCGTAATAAATGACCTCTTCGATCAACTTTGTGGAAGCGTTAAGCACGATCCCTATGAAACCGGGTATCCCGCGCAGGAACCAGACATGAGAAACGGGCACGGCAAGTTTTATGTGGCCCATTCGCTCCCGCCTTACCCTTGAAGTGGTTACCTCAACGCCGCATCTTTCGCATACGATGCCCCTGTACCTGATCCGCCTGTATTTTCCGCAGTGGCACTCCCAATCCTTCACCGGCCCGAATATCTTTTCGCAGAAAAGCCCTTTCCTTTCGGGCTTAAAAGTCCTGTAGTTGATGGTTTCGGGCTTTTCAACTTCTCCGTGGGACCAGGAAAGGATCCTCTCGGTTGATGCCAGCCCGATCTTTATGGTTTCAAATTCTCTTGATTCTTTTTTCTTAAGTTGCATAACCGCCTCTTTCTCTCCTGCCGTGAGGCGAGCGGCCGAACGCGCTCGGCTTTTCAAATTCCTCTTCCTCTATGTTCACTTCTTTCCCCTCTTTGTTCACCGTCTTGACGTCGAGCCCGAGGCTCCTGAGCTCCTTTAGCAAGACCTTGAACGATTCGGGTATGCCGGGCTTTCCCATCAGCTTTCCTTTGATTATCTCTTCATAGACGCGGGCGCGTCCGGCAACATCATCGGATTTGACGGTGAGAAGTTCCTGAAGCGTGTTCGCGGCTCCGTAAGCTTCAAGGGCCCAAACTTCCATTTCCCCGAACCTCTGC
>CAYHAH010000021.1:0-4122 GCA_964354575.1 uncultured bacterium | reverse complement strand
GGGCGTTGTTGCGGACGAGAAGCTGGAACCGAGGATCGATCTTACCTATAAAGGTTCGTTTTATTCACTCAGGCTTACCGCAAACTCGTATGTCGACCTGGACGAGAGAAGGTTCCGCGGCGACGATAATTACGAATACCTGGAGAGGCTCCCCGAGACGGAGATATCTTTCAGCCCGATCGATCTGAGATATTTCAATTTGAATCTGGGCGCGGGTGCGGCAAGGTACCATGAAGCGAAATATGTATCGGCCTTTGCGAGGATGCGGCACATGACTGCGAGCAGGTATTCATTGTCCGCCGGCTTGTCCAGGACCGACGACCTCGGGCTGGGAACCATGCTCAGGTCGGGGCTTGGCATCGACCAGTACGCTTATGACACGGGCGACCAGAGGTACCGGTTCAGGGAATCGCTGAACATGACGACGAACCTGTGGGGATTTTTCAGGAACAGCGCGGACTGGGGCAGGGCAAGAGTGGACGGCGCCACGCCTTTCTTCTTCGAGAGTCTCGGGAGCGAGAACAATTACATAAAAGACACGATATCGCTTTACTACCTTAACAAGGCGACATTCGACATCTCCGCGGGCTATAACTACCAGAACAGCACGTATAATGACATTACCGCCAATCTCCTTGTAACGCCGAACGAAATGTTGTCGTTCAGGTCTTCCGGCGGCTGGAGCGTTGAGAACTTGAGATATCTGGATCTTGTCAACTCGGTCACTCTGACCCCGTTCCCGAAATTCGTCAATACGGCCAGCATAGTTTATGACATGAATAACGGAAAACTTCTTTCCGCGAACAGCATGGTTGACCTGGAGATAGGGGATACGTGGGAGAACAGGTGGCACTTCAAGATGGGGCATTCTTACGACTTCTTCATGGACAGGTACATGCTCAGGGACCTGGCCATAGTCAAGGATCTTCACTGCTGGGAAGCGGTTTTCAGTTATAATGATTACCTGAAGGAATACAGGTTCGGGATGACGCTGAAGGCATTCCCGGAGTTCCCGGTTTCCTATGTTTCGAGCGAGAACGGGAATTATTTCAACAGTTTCATGAACAACATGCATTTTGAGCAGGATTCGCCGAGGAGATATTGATGCAAGATCATTGGTTATTGAAAATTGGAAATTATTTGGTAATTGGAACTTGGTCATTGGTCATTGCGGCCGCACTGTGTGGCTGCGCAAAGATCGTCACGCCGGTTTTCCCCGCGGGCAAGCACATAACTCTGGAGATCAATTACAAGCAGAACATCGACACGGCGCTCAACAAGTATTACATCATCTTCAATAATGACGCCGCTCCCCAGATACCGTTCATGCCCATACAGTTCGTGGAGCCCGGAGAGACCCCGGCGCAGCCCGAAATCGACTATTACGGCCAGTATTATCCTGCGTGGAAAAGTTTCATAGTCCTTGACGGGAACGCTTTTTCGTTCATGGAGGGGCCGTTCACCTCCGAAGCTGTCCCGACGAAAGAGGTCATCGCGACCTGGAGCGGGGCGGAATCAAAGCGGATACTTTTGACCTTTGAGATCGACAAGCTGGGCACACTGACCAACCGGCTCAATTTTGACGTTGTTTCTGTTGACAAAACGACGAAATTGGTTAAAGATAATTTGTCGCCCTTGAACAGTTCTCCTTCGACGTCGTATGTTTTCACTATATCCGATTCGACAGCCACGGGAAGCGACGAGGAGACTTCCGGGATAAGTGAAAGCGGGGATATACTTTATTGGAGGGTCCTGGTGCAATGATAAACTTGATACTGGCTTTTGTTTCCGGCATTCTCATGGTTTTGGCGTTCCCAAAAGCCAACCTTTACCTGCTTGCCTATGTTGCTCTTGTCCCGCTCCTTATCTCGATAAGAAGATCAAGACGCGTTCTTGACGCTGCTCTATGCGGCGCGTTGACCGGCGTCATATTTTTCGGCGGCGTGCTTTTCTGGATGAACACCCTTTTCAAATGGGCCGGCCTGTGGGCGATACTCGCGTGGGCGGCCGTGGCCGTTTTCCATGCCCTTTTCATAGCTATGTTCGCCGGCTCATCAAAGGCAGGCTCAATAAAGTTTTCCAAAGCGGGCATATTGATCAATCCTGTCCTGTGGACCCTTATCGAGTGGATGAGGTCGCTGGGACCCTACGGGGTCACCGGAGGAGATCTGGGGTATACTCAGGCAAGTTTCCTGCCCGTGCTGCAGCTGGCAAGCGTCGCGGGCGTTTACGGCATCACTTTCATCATAGTTTTATTCAACGAAGCCGTTGCGGAAGCGATAACTGAAATAAAAGCCCGAAACCTCGTCATTGCCGTCCTGGTGCTTATCACCGCCGTCCTTTTCGGATCTTACAGGATCGCCGTCTTCAGGGAAACAGGCAGGCCCATCAGCGTGGCCGTAGTTCAGGCGAACATATCCCAGGACGACAAACTTGATTACAGGGAAGCTTTTGAGATCGTGGACATTCACGAGAAGATGAGCAGGAAAGCCATGTCCTCAAATCCTGACATAATAATATGGCCCGAAACGGCGGTCACGACCTATCTTTTTGAATCAGAAAAGATCTATTCGCAGATAGAGAGCCTCGCCGCGAGCGGCGCGTCATTTTATTTGATCGGAACGCCGTACAGGGATCGGAACAGTATCTACAACTCGATAGTGGCATTTTCCAAAAAAGGCCGGATAAACGGCAGGTACGACAAACAGAAGCTCGTGCCCTTCGGAGAATACCTGCCGCTCAGGCCTTTCTTTTTCCGCCTGCTGGGGGAGGACCCTCTGTTCGCGAATGATTACAATTCCAACCCTAACCCGAAAATAATCGATATGGGGATCGTTAAGGCGGGCGCTGTCATATGCTTCGAATCCACATTTCCGCATCTGGTAAGGGATAAGGTCAAGAGAGGGGCGCAATTCATCCTGGTCGCAACGAATGACGCGTGGTTCTTTGATTCAGCGGCCCTCTATCAGCACATCCAGGCGGCGCAGATGCGGGCCGTTGAAAATAAAATGTATGTTGTTCAGGCTGCTAACACGGGGATTTCCGCGATAATAGATCCCTTAGGGAGGGTCGTGAAAAGGTCAGGCATCGAGCAGCCCTGCGTGCTTCTTGGAAAGATCTACGTTCACTGAGCCGACTTGTTCAGGATATATATCCCGATCCCCCCGGTTATCAAATTGGGAAGCCAGGCGGAAGCGATCGGCGATATCAACCTTAATTCTCCCACGGCCATTGTGATGAACGTGAGGAAATAGTAGAAGAACACTATCAGGACGGAAAGCCCCAGCCCTATCGAAGAAGAACTTCTCTGCGGGGACAGCCCAAGCGGAGCCCCAAGAAGGACGAACACGAGGCAGGAGAACGGTATGGCTCCCTTGAGATAATACTGTATCTGAAGGTCGATCGTGTCTTCACCCATTTTCTTTTTCAGCTTTATGTATTTTTGCAGTTCGGCCATGTTCATTTCTTCGGGTTTTCTCTCTCCCATGAAAAAATCCGCAGGCGTATATTTTATCGTCATATACTGTTCCTTGAACCTTATGAGATGCTTGTATTCGCCGGTATCTGACAAGAGGTAGATTATCCCGTTCTTGAACAGCCAGGTGTTCTTTTCTTTCTCCCACATGGCTTCCTTGGCGTTGATTATCTGCGAGAGCGCTCCGTCCGTGAACTCTTCAACGACCACATTTTCCATCAAGTCGCCTTTTAAGGACCCGGCAAAATACATCCTTTTCAGCTCGTCATTCTCAATTTCCGGGATAAGGACGTTCTTCTGGATCTTGGGAGATTTTCTCGCCTGCGACTCCACCATCAGGTTCGTCGCGGCTAGATTGGACCTGGGGACCACGACTTCGTAAAACAGGAGGGTCACCAGGCTTACCGCAAGCCCGAAGGTAAGGACGGGAACAATGATCCTGTACAGGCTTATTCCTCCGGCCTTGAAAGCGACTATCTCGCTCTGGGAGGATAGTTTTCCGAATGCAAGCAGCGCGGCGAGAAGCGTGGCCATGGGGAATATGTAAACCGCGGTGCCGGGAAGCTTGTATACAAACACCTGCGCGGCGGCGAACAGGGGCATGCCGCGCACGACCACCGCTCGGACGAGATCGAAGAGTATCATGC
>CAYHAH010000020.1:0-2780 GCA_964354575.1 uncultured bacterium | reverse complement strand
CCGAACACGGGCTCGATAATGATCAAATATACCCTTAATGCCAATTCCGACATATATATCTACTTTTTTGACATCACCGGCAATTTGATCTGCAGGAAATTTTATGCATACGGGACCAGCGGGGGGAATTCCGGGATCAACAGGGTTTACTGGGACGGGATAAATGATTACGGGGAGACCGTTGCTAACGGCGTGTATCTTTTCAGGATAGCGTCCGACGGGCGCACCATAGGCAAGGGAAAAATAATCGTATTAAAGTAGGAGCTGTATGTTAGCTGAGTTAAAAAATCAAATAGATCCGGCGGGGAAGAAGTTATCGGAGCTGTCGAAGCTTCTCGATATCAACGGGAAGGAAGCGAAGATAAAGGAGCTTCAGGCGAAAGCGACCGGCAAGGATCTGTGGAACGATCCGCAGGGAGCTCAAAAACTTCTCCGTGACCTGAAGTCCCTGGAGGGCCAGGTCGATTCCTGGAAAAAGTTGAACTCAAGGACCGATGACCTGTCCGTCCTTATCGACACGGCGATCGAAGGAAAACTCGAATCGGATGAAAAAGAACTTTCACAGGAGCTGGAGTCTCTGCTTTCCGACATCTCTTCCCTTGAGCTGATGACTCTTATGGGAGGACAATATGACAGGAATAGTGCTATCGTCACTATCAATGCCGGAGCCGGCGGCACGGACGCGCAGGATTGGGCGCAGATACTGCTCAGGATGTACAGCAGATGGGCGGAATCAAAAGGATACGGGATAGAGATACCCGATCTTTCTTACGGAGAAGAAGCGGGGATCAAAGGCGCGACTGTGGTAGTGTCGGGCGAATACGCTTACGGATATCTCAAGGCGGAAAAAGGCATCCACAGGCTTGTCAGGATGTCGCCGTTCAACGCCGACGGCAAGCGCCACACTTCGTTCGCTTCTGTTGAAGTCATCCCCGAGATCACGGAAGACATCAAGGTTGACATAAATCCCGCGGACCTGCGCGTGGACACATTCAGGGCGAGCGGGCCCGGCGGCCAGAACGTGAACAAGGTCAGCTCCGCGATAAGGATAACTCACATACCGACGGGGATCATAACCCAGAGTCAGTCGGACCGCTCCCAGCATGCGAACAGGGAAGCGGCCATGAAAATATTGAAAGCAAAACTTTACGAGATGCTCCTTGAAGAGAGGAAGGAAAAGATAGAGGAGCTGAGGGGGCAGAGAAGGGAGATCGGGTGGGGCAACCAGATAAGATCGTATGTTTTCGCTCCCTACACGATGGTAAAGGACCACAGGACGGGAACCGAAGTGAGCGATGTCCAGAAGGTCGTGGACGGCAGCATAGATAAGTTCATAGAGTCATTTTTAAAGCTTGGGAGGAAATAAAATGAAAGACAGGAACATCGCTATTTTGATAACGATAGCCCTTCTGGCAGCTGTCGCGATGTCTGCATTTGTCCTCTATAAAAGGATAAACGCGGAAAAAGCAAATAACAGCATCGAGCTGGCGGCGGATTTCAGCGATATCGAAAGGCTCTCGTCAATTCAGGGCATTCCTGTTGATAAAATTCTTGCCGGATTGAGGGACGCCGGGATCTCGGCGGTCGCGCTGACCGAAGACATGGCAAGCAGCGCGGACATGAACTTCCTCTCCGGGATCGACCCGAAGAAGATTAATCTATATTTGCCCGGCAAGGGCCTTTCTTTAAGCAAGGCCAAGCTTATCAAAAGTTCCGGCTTGAGGGTAATACCGAGGATCAGGAACGCGTTCAATCTGAGCAGTTCGATCATCAACGGCAAAATTAAGTCTATTTCCGCTTTTGATACTGTCATATTCGCCGAAGAAGAAGTGCTCGGATATCCGAATTACATCAAAGAAACAGCAAAAGCATTGAGATCGGCAAACTTGAAATATGGCTATGTTGAATTCGGAAAACAAATGGGAGACTCAACGCTTGCTTCTTACATGGGAGGAAATCTGGTGAAGGTCCACAGCATTCCGCCCGACGAACTTGAAGCGATGTCCAAGGAAAATGCCGTAAAGAGATTTATCAGGGCTGCTAGGGAGAGGAGCATAAGGATACTTTATGTCCACCTGTTCCAGTATCCTGACAGCGGGAAAGGCCTTTTTTCCACGAACCTGTCTTTCGTGAAAAAGCTGAAGCAGGAACTTTCAGGCAGCGGCTTCGCGACAGGAAGGCCATCGATACCGCAAAAAATAAATGTGAGCGGAATAGAGAAGGGATTGATTGGGCTCGGGATCGCGGCCGGAGCGGTCCTGCTCATCCATTATTTTACGGCGGTGAACCTTTTTATATCGGTCTCGATCCTGGTATTGTTCGCGCTCATTCCCGCCAAGCTTTTGGCTTTGCTTGCCGCGGTGATCTTCCCCGCTTATGCGGTCATATCCTTGTTTCCCGCAAAAAGGGAGCCGTTCAACCTGGGGGTCATTTCAAAGTCAGTTTCGACCGTCATGTATATTGCGGCGGTAACCCTGGCGGGAGCCGTCTTCATTGCCGCGCTTCTGGCCGACAGGGTGCACATGGCGGGAGTCGATGCGTTCTCGGGAGTGAAGGTCGCCCTTGTTGTTCCGTTGCTAATCGTCGCGTCATATTTTTTTTTGAGGAAAGAGAACGAGGAAAAGCTTGACGTTAAGACCTCAATGGACAAGGCAAGGGAACTGCTTAACATCAACATAAAGGTTTATCACGCCGTTTTATTCCTTCTGGCGGCGGCGTGCGGCGCGCTTTTTATATTAAGGAGCGGGAACTTCGGCATTCCGGTGCCGGGGCTTGAAAAA
>CAYHAH010000019.1:0-4882 GCA_964354575.1 uncultured bacterium | reverse complement strand
CCGTATATGCCGCGCCGCCGGCCTTGATCATGTCCGAGATTCCGGAGAAACATGACGCCCTCTTTCCCTTTAGAACGCCCGCTTTGGCGATGGTCCCGACAGCGGCGCAGATCGCGCCAAGCACTTTTCCGGAAGCCGCAGCCTTGTTCGCGAGCTCATGCGCGGTCTTGTCGTCATGGAACTGATAAGATCCGGGACCGCCGATGAAAGCGACGGCGTCATAATCATCCGGGTCCGCGTCCTTGAGAAGTATATCTACATTGACAACGCCGCCTTCCGCCCCGGCCGCGGTCTTTGAGGTTGAAGTCGTTACCACCTTGATCCCTTTCGCTTCAAGGACTTTTTTCGGCTCGTAATATTCAGGGTCCCTGAAATTCGAAGGCGCGATAACCATAAGGATTTTTTTCATGATCAAGCACCCAGATTTTCCTTTACTTCAAAAAGCCTCATTATGTCCCTCTGGGAAATGATCCCGATAAGCTTTCCGTCCTGCGTGACAAGGAGCCTGCCGACGCCGTTCCCCGCCATCTGGGTCAATGCGTCAAAAATATCCGCGTAGGGGCTCACCACGAGGTCGCTTTTAAGCGGGACCATTGCCTCACTGACCTTTGTTTTTGCCCACTGTTCCCTGGGGACATCCTTTACCGCGTGTATCGTGATTAATCCCTTTACATCTCCTTCATCGGACAGGACGGGAAACGAAGTGAACCTGTATTTGAAAAAGTAATCATCGACAAGGGACGTAAGGGTCAGGTTCTCGCTGACAATCACCACATTTGGGGTCATTACGCCCCGCACCTTCACCCCGTTCAAATATTTCTTAAATGCGACCTGCTGGTAGCTTGATCCCGCCGCTTCCCGCAGGAAGAACCCTATTAATATCAGCCATATTCCGGAAATAATATATGTATTTAAGAATAGAAGGATTCCAAAACCCATTAACAAATAAGCAGACAATTTCCCAAAAGTACTAGCAATCAACGTAGCTTTTTTAAGGTCGCCGGTAATGCTCCATAAAGCAGATCTGAGCATTCTTCCTCCGTCGAGCGGAAATCCGGGAACAAGATTAAATACACAAACTATCAAATTTATCTCTGAAAGATATTGCGTAACAACTACAATAACTGCCGGGAGTCCGATATTTTGAAATAATTGAGCGAGAACTGCAAACACAAAAGACAATGATATGCTGCACAAAGGGCCGGCAACCGCCATTTTAAATTCCGTGCCCGGCGTCTGAGGTTCCTTTGATAGATGTGCAACGCCGCCAAAGACAAACAGGGTTATTCCTTTTATGGGCAAATTATTTTTTATCGCTACATAGGAATGTGAAAGTTCATGTAAAAGCAGAGAAGAAAAGAAGAAAAAAGAAGCAATGATTGCAGCAATCCAATAAGTGATCGTTGGAAGCCCTTGCATATAACTTGAACTTGGAAAAACTGATACTGCAAGCGTCCATGTGACAAGGAAGAAGATGATGAACCAGGAAAAATTTATCTCTATGGGGATGCCAAGCACCGTTATTATGTGTATGGACCTGTTCATAAGCGCCTCTTTGCCTGGATCTGCGTTGAATAGGCGTCAAGCACGTTGAACGCCCATATTACCGGATAAAGTACGACAAAGAAAGCAAAAACCGCCAGAAAAAGGTACGCATTAAGCAGGAGCGAGCCGAAAATTATCATGGGGAATCCCAGGTAGAACCAGAGCATCATTTTAAGCCCCTTGCCGGCGTCCCCTTTTATGACCTGCCCGAACCCCGCGACAGCCGCGGACGCCGCTGCGGGAAGGTAATATTTTTTCCGTTTTACGGCCACACAACGATTATAACACAAAAGACCGCCGCAATTTATCTGGAAAATTTCCCTCCCAGGAATTCCTTCCAGTCGTTGCATACGATGATCGTGAAATCCGACGAGGTGTCTCCGGTGCCGGACACGCGCACTTCTTGTATCCCGAGAAGCCCGCCGAGTTTTTCCGCTCCGGACCTGTCTCCTTTTTGCGCGATTATCTGGGTCTTTGATATGCCGAGTTTTTTCTGGGAGGAAACATTCACAATGGCATATTCTTTCCTGTAAAGCACTTTCATTATCTGGCGCACGGCTTCAAAATCATCAGTATTGTTTATTATTGTTACGGCGGACGACGGCATGTGTCTCTTCTCAAGCTTCGCAAGCAGCTTTTTTGAAAAATACTTGTTAACTATGTCCCTCAGGGCTTCTTGATCGGGAGCCCATATGCTTGCGCCCAGTTCCCCCACGGAAAAGCTTCCCGGGACAAGCGTCATGTTTATGTCATCTTTTCTTAAGGCCCTTGCGAAGTTGAGCGAGTAGAGGATATCTTTAAGTGAAAGGTCCGTTTTGACGTTTTCCGCCGCTATCGCAAGGACCCACGGCGCTTTAGCGAGCACCGCGGGAGTCGCGAGCCGTTTTAGGACCGTTTGCATGAATTCCTGCTGACGCTGCACCCTGGAAACATCTCCAAGCGGCTCATTGCGAAATCTTATGAACCCGTTCGCCTGCTCTCCGTTAAGGGTCTGCCATCCCTTTTTCAAGTTTATCTTGAGGCCCCCCCAGTTATCAACGTAATACATGTCTTTGTCCACGTATAACCTGATACCGCCCATCAGGTCAATGAGATTGACAAGCCCTTTCGGGTTTATGGTCACGTGATGGTGGACGGGAATGCCGAGGAATTTTTCGACCGTTTCCCTGGCGAGAGCCTGCCCGCCCAGGAAATAAGCGGCGTTGATCTTCTGCCATCCGTAGCCGGGGATCTCCACCAGAGTATCGCGCGGTATCGACAGCATGTTCACTTTGAAGCTGCTGGTGTTTATGTTAACCAGGATCATCGTGTCCGTATGGCCTGATTCGGACAAGGCAACATGCCTCGTCTTGTCATAAGCGATGTCCAGCCCCATTACCAGGATGTTCATGTTCTTCGGCAGCGGCGAGAAGCGGGCAAAGTAAGGGATAGTTTTCGGAGAGAAAAGGTTGAGATAAAAATATATTATGCTCAGCGACAGGAAAAGAAGAGCGCATAACCTTAGAAGATCAAGCTTTTTAGCCACAGCGGAACATAATAGCATTAAGAAGGGATCGCTTCAATGGCCTCACGCGGCGGGCAACCTTGAGATGGGCAAGAGAGAGTGATATCATTAAAAAATAATGAAGAAGTTAGCGGTATTTATAGTGTTCGCGGTCTTTCTGGCAGGCCTGGCTTATTCGATCCAGCTTCTCGATGTCGGCTCCCTGAGCGACAAATTAAAAGAAATCAGAAAGGCCAATCTGGAGCTTCTCGAAGCCAGATATTGGGCATCGCTGGAAGATAAAGCCGTTCAGTGCCAGCTCTGCCCTAATTTTTGCGTCCTCTCGAACGGCAAAAAAGGGAGATGCGGCGCAAGGATCAATGTTGACGGCAAGCTTTACACCATAGTGTATGGTAGGCCTGTGGCGGTTCATATCGACCCGATCGAAAAAAAGCCTTTTACCCATTTCCTTCCGGGGACGGATTCTTTTTCGATAGCTACCGCAGGATGCAACCTCGGCTGCGTTTTCTGCCAGAACTGGCAGATATCCCAGAGCAGGCCGGAAGATGCCGAATCAATGGCGCTGCCGCCAGCTAACGCGGTCCAAACGGCAAAAAAATTCAATTGCGCGTCAATAGCTTACACATATACGGAGCCGACCGTTTTCTACGAATACATGCTTGATACGGCAAAACTCGCCAAAGCAAACGGCATCAGGAACGTCATGCATACCTGCGGGTACATCAATCCAAAACCTTTAAAGGAACTTCTCCGGTACATGGACGCGGTCAATGTGGACCTGAAAGGATTTTCCGAAGAATATTACGTGACGATGTGCTCGGGGCATCTTGATCCGGTCCTGGAGACGATAAAGAATGTGAAGAGATCGGGCGTATGGCTTGAGATAACGAACCTTGTCATCCCCGGCAAAAACGACGATCCCAAAATGATCAGGGCCATGTGCTTATGGATCAAGGAAAATGTCGGAGCAGATACGCCGGTTTATTTTTCAGCGTTTACCCCTCAATACAGGCTGACAGGACTGCCGCCGACACCGGTAAAAACGCTTGAAGACGCCCAAAAGATAGCAAAAGGGGCCGGCCTTCATTATGTTTACATAGGCAATGTTTACGGGAATGCGGGAGAATCAACTTATTGCCCAAAATGCGGGAAGGTAATCGTAAAAAGACAGGGCTTCAATACCCTTGAAGTTGATTTAATCGACGGAAAGTGCAAGTATTGCGGCAATAAGATAGCGGGAGTGTGGAAATGAAAATCCGAATTTGGTTGTTGGTTTTTGGGATTTTATTGGTCATTGGTCACTGGTCATTGGGATTTGCCAGCGTAGCCGGCCAATTTTACCCCGCCGACAAAAAAGAGCTCTCAAAAGCCATCGACGGCTATTTAAAGGGCTATAAGGTCATCGGAGGCGAAGGGGAACTTATAGCGATAATCGTTCCTCATGCAGGATACGAATATTCAGGGAAAGTCGCGGCTTACGCTTATAAACAGCTGACGAACAAGAGCTTTGACACCGTCATCATAATGGGGACCAGCCATTACACCATGTTTGACGGGATATCGGTCATTCCCGAGGGCGAGTACGCAACGCCGCTGGGGAAAGTCAAGATAGACAAGGAAATGGCCGCAAGCCTTATGTCTTTTAATCCCAAAATAAAATATGTCAAGGAAGCATGGGATAAAGAGCACTCTGTCGAGGTCCAAATACCTTTCCTGCAGAAAACATTGAAGAATTTCAAGATAGTGCCCCTGGTGTTCGGAAATCAATCGCTTGAGAACAGCAATATCCTTGCTTCTGCGATAATCAGGTCGATAGGCAAAGGGGAAAAAGTT
>CAYHAH010000018.1:0-4559 GCA_964354575.1 uncultured bacterium | reverse complement strand
TGCTTCCCGGATTCAGTTTCCCCTATTTCCTTGTGTCATGCATTATACTTCTGACCGCGGGAACATCCCTTGTGATGTGGATGGGCGAGCTGATAACCGAGCGCGGCATCGGGAACGGCGCCTCGCTTATCATTTTCATAGGCATTGTTTCAAGGATACCCACTTACATAGGCCAGACGGTGATGCTGCTAAGAGGCGGAGCAAGCTTAACGGGCATCGTGATCTTGCTTGCGGTTTTCATTCTCATGATAGTTGCAATAGTCATAATGAGCGAGGCGCAAAGACGTATTCCCGTGCAGTACGCAAAGCGCATAATAGGGCGCCGCGTTTACGGCGGGCAGAGCACGTACATACCTCTCAAGGTGAACCAGGGAGGCGTCATACCCATAATATTCGCTTCATCGGTGCTCCTTTTCCCGGCGACGATCGCGCAGTTCATCCCGCTGCCTTTTATGCAGTGGGTAGCGGCACAGCTTTCTCCTTCCAGGGGGATGTACATGCTGCTTTACTTTCTGTTGATATTTTTCTTCACGTATTTTTACACGGCCATCACTTTTAACCCGAAAGATCTGGCCGAGAACATAAAAAAATACGGCGGATTCATAATGGGGATCCGGCCGGGAGAAAAGACCGCAGAGTATCTGGAATCCATTGTGACAAAACTGACCTTTGTCGGCGCGCTTTTCCTGGCGATCATAGCCGTCATTCCCACGATCGTTGAAGGAGCGACCCATGTCACTACTTTTCAGGGGCTTGGAAGCACGGCGCTTCTTATCGTCGTGGGCGTTGCGCTCGATCTGGTCAGGCAGATCGAGACGCATCTTGTGACGAGACAGTACGAGGGGCTCCTGACTTGAAAAGTGCGGATGTTCATGTTTTTGCGGGACCTCCGGGGTCAGGCAAGGGGACGCAGGCAAAGCTGCTTGCTCCGAAGCTTAAGGTTCCCCATATTTCCCTGGGAGACCTGCTCCGCGAGGCGGTAAGGAACAGGACAAAAGTTGGAGAGATCGCCAAAAGTTACCTGGACGCGGGCAAACTCGTTCCTGACAGTGTGGCTATCGACGTCGCAGAGGAAGCCGTAAAAAAAGATGAGTGCAGGAACGGCTTCGTGATCGACGGGTTTCCGAGGACACTGGAACAGGCTGTTCTGTTCGACGAACTGCTTGGCCGGTTGAAGTTCAACCTGGCAAAAGTTTTGTACATCGACATACCGCTGGAGGAGATATTAAAAAGGCTCACCGGCAGGAGAAGCTGCAGGAAGTGCGGGGCGGTTTATCATTTAACGTTCAATCCGCCGAAGGTCGATGGTAAATGCGATGTTTGCGGCGGAGAGCTCTATCAGAGGCGTGATGATACGGATGAGGTCATAAAGGTGAGATATGAAGTGTACCGGCGTCAGACCTCGCCTTTGATAGATTATTATACCAAAACAGGAAAGCTGGTTTATATTAACGGTGCCAGGGATGTGAACGAGGTCTTTAAAGAGGTAAGTAAAGCGATATCCTGATGGCGCAAGTAAAAACAGAGGCCGAGATCGAAAAGATAAGCAGGGCTTGTCGGGTTGCGGCAGATATCCTGGGCGAGCTTAAGAGTTTTGTCAAGGTTGGCGTCACGACGGCGGAACTTGAAGATATCGCAAATGATCTGTTCAGGAAAAAAAAGGCGATACCCGCTTTTAAGGGATACCGGGGCTATAAGTACGCGACATGCCTCTCTGTCAACGAGGAAGTTGTGCACGGGCTTCCGGGAGAAAGGGTCCTTAAAAACGGGGATATAATCGGAGTGGATGTGGGAGCTATTGTCGACGGATATTACGGGGATAATGCGGAGACTTTTCCGGTCGGGAAGGTCGCAAGCGCGGCAAAAAGGCTCATATCCGCCACGAGAAATGCCCTGTATAAGGCCATTGTAGAGGCAAAGGACGGCCGTTACCTGGGTGATGTGTCTTTCGCGATCGAGAGCGAAGCAAAAAGGAACGGGTATTCGGTCGTCAAGGATCTGTATGGGCACGGCGTGGGGACAGCGCTCCATGAGGATCCGCTCATCCCTAACTTTGGCAAGAGAGGAACGGGGATCATGTTAAAGGCCGGAATGACCCTGGCAATAGAGCCGATGTTGAATACGGGAGGATCGGATATAAAGACCCTGGAAGACGGATGGACAATCGTTACGGCGGACGGGAGCCTTTCCGCTCACTTTGAGCACACGGTGCTCGTGACGAAAGGCGCCCCGAAAATATTGACGAGGCGGGATCAATAATGGTAAAGGACAAGGATGTAATAGAACTTGAGGGGGTAGTGACAGAAGCGCTGCCCAACGCATTGTTCAGGGTGAAGCTTGAGACCGGCCAAATGGTCCTGGCCCATGTTTCAGGCAAGATAAGGAAAAACTTTATAAGGATACTGCCCGGAGACAAGGTCAAGGTTGAGCTTTCTCCATATGACCTTACCCGCGGGCGGATAACTTTCAGGTCGAAATAGGGAGGATTTATGAAGGTCAGGGCATCAGTTAAAAAGATATGCGACAGCTGCAAAGTCGTAAGACGAAAAGGACGTGTCAGGATCGTCTGCAAGAATCCTAAGCACAAGCAGAGACAGGGTTAAAGATCAGGGGGGAATGTAAAATGGTTCGAATCGCCGGAGTGGATCTGCCGTCAAACAAGAGGCTTGAAATAGGGCTTACATATATATACGGCATCGGAAGGCCGCTGGCCCTTGAAATAGTCGGCCGCGCAAAGATAGAACCGGGGCGCAAGGTCAAGGACCTGACCGAATCCGATGTCGTCGCCCTCAGGGACATCATAAAGGACTATGAAGTGGAGGGAGACCTGCGCAAAGCCGTCCAGATGAACATTAAAAGATTGATCGACATCGGGACATACAGGGGAGGAAGGCACAGGAGAGGGCTTCCTGCGAGGGGGCAGCGCACCAGAACGAACGCGAGGACGAAGAGAGGCAAGCGCAAAACGGTGGGCGCCGGACACAAGAAGGAAGAGATCAAGAAGGAGTAAGATATTATGGCTGAAGTTGTCAAGAAAAAGAAAGAGAAAAAGCACGTAGGAAGCGTCGGCATTGCTCATATTAAGGCGACATTCAACAATACGATAATTTCCATTGCCGACACGAGCGGAAATGTCGTTGTGTGGGGATCGGCGGGCAATGTGGGTTTTAAAGGCACAAAAAAGGGAACGCCTTATGCGGCGCAGTCCGCGGCGGAAGCCGTGGCAAAGAAAGCGCTCGAGGCGGGCATGCGCGAAGTAAGCGTTCTGGTGAAAGGGCCGGGCGCGGGAAGGGAGACGGCTATCAGGGCTCTTCAGGGGGCGGGGCTCGAAATAAGCTCCATAAAGGACGTATCTCCCATTCCGCATAATGGTTGCAGGCCGAGAAAGAAGAGAAGAGTTTAAGGGAGGAAATATGGGGCGTTACACAAAAGCGGTTTGTAGATTGTGCAGGCGGGAAGGCAATAAGCTGTTCCTGAAAGGGGACAAGTGCTACACGGAAAAATGCCCGTTCAAGAGAAGAGCATATCCACCAGGACAGCACGGGCAATTGCCGTCGAAGATCTCCGAATACGGCACAAGGCTTCGCGAGAAGCAGAAGGCGAGGCGCATCTACGGCATATCGGAGAGGCAATTCAAGACGTACTTCGAACGGGCGCTCAAATGGAAAGGCGTTACGGGAGAAAAACTGCTGGAACTTTTAGAGAGGCGTCTTGATAATGTAATTTACAGGTTGGGATTTGCGCCGTCCCGCGCCCAGGCGCGCCAGCTTGTCACGCACGGTCATATCATTTTGAACGGCAGAAAAGTTGACATCCCTTCTTTGTCGGTAAAGGCGGAAGATGTCATAAAGGTCAAAGAAGGGATCTCCGCTAAGATAAGGGCGAACCTGGAAAAAGCCGAGGACGGAAAGATCCCGAACTGGCTAAGCCTTAACACGGCTTCCCTTGAAGGGAAGATCGAGTCCATACCCGAAAGGAAGGATATTGGAGAGCCGATAAAGGAATCCATGATAGTCGAGTTTTATTCAAGATAGGGAGGTAATATAAATGATAATGATCGGAGAGAAACCCTGGGTCAAATATGTTCCGCAGACGGAGAACTACGGGAAGTTCATTGTTGAGCCGCTTGAGAGAGGATACGGCTCCACCCTTGGCAACGCGTTGAGGCGCGTTCTCCTGTCGTCGCTGCCTAGCTCCGCTGTCACTTCGGTAAAGATCGAAAATATTTCCCATCAGTTTTCGACAATTCCGGGTGTTGTCGAAGATGTTTTGCAGATCATACTGAACATCAAGGAGATCGTTATCCGGTCGCATTCTGACGAATCCAAGACAGTAACCATCAAAGCCAAGGGGAAGGGCCAGGTGAAGGCTGGCGACATAATCCATGACGCGGAGATCGACATAGTGAACGGCGACCTGGTGATAGCGAATCTCGAGAGCAACGGAAAATTGAACATCGAGATGGTCGTTGAGCGCGGCAAGGGGTATGTTGTCGCGGAGAGGAATAAAAAGCCCAATCAGGCGATAGGGACGATACCGATCGACTCCATTTTTACTCC
>CAYHAH010000017.1:0-12207 GCA_964354575.1 uncultured bacterium | reverse complement strand
CATGGATCAACCATAACTTCAGGATCTGGATAGGCCACGAAGAAGACAACAAGGCGTGGGATTATTTGAACAACGCAAGGCTGGCGCTGGAAAGCTCAAAGGTGCAGGACAGGACCGCCTGGAAAGAACTTTATATAGCGGAGGGCAGCGACTGGTGCTGGTGGTTCGGGGACGACCATTCGTCCGAGAACGACGAGACTTTCGATTCCCTGTTCAGGAAGCACTTAAAGAACATCTACCATCTGATCGCCAAAACCTCCCCTCAGTATCTTGATGTTCCGATAAAACAGATATCCGCCATAAGGCCTACGAGGGAGCCCGCGTACATAATAAAACCTGTCCTGGACGGCGAAATCTCGAATTATTACGAATGGCTTTCCGCCGGCTATTATGACATCGGAAAGTTGAAAGGCGCAATGCACCAGTCCGAGACATTGATCAAGGAGATCTATTACGGGTTTGACCTGGATAATTTGTATGTCAGGCTTGGCGTTAACCTTGATCTGGCAAATTCGGACTCAAAGGATTTTTCTTTTGCCATGACAATTCTTCATCCGCATCACTGCAAGATAGTCGCTTCGCATAAAAGCGACAGGGGGAAATTCTGCCTGGATATTTATGAACTCGCGGACGATCACTGGAGCTTTGTCAAGACGATCGAGACCGTCGCGATAAAACACATTGTGGAAGCGGCTGTTCCTTTTTCCGAGATAAAGGCCGGCCCGAATGACGAAGTGCAATTTATCATTACCGTAGAAAAAGACGGGAAGGAATTGGAGAGATGGCCGAGGGGAGGGAGCATCGATTTCCCTGTTCCAGCGGCCGACTACGAGGAAAAACAATGGAGCGTGTAGGTCAGAGCATCGGATCATCAGAATATCAGAGTATCAGGAAGGCAAGACATGAAGAAGATTAATTTCCTTTTCGGCATACACTGCCATCAGCCTGTCGGAAATTTTCCCGAAGTGATCAGGGATGCGTATTTCAATTCATATTTGCCTTTTATTGAGGCAATGGAAGCCCATCCGACGATCCGCTTCACCGCGCATTACAGCGGGATACTTTACGAGTGGTTTCTGGAGAACCATCCGGAATTCCTGGAGAAGCTCAAGATCCTTGTCAAAAGAGGCCAGCTTGAGATCATGACGGGCGGATTTTATGAGCCTGTGCTTCCTATTATCCCGGACGAGGATAAGCTCGGCCAGATAGAGATGGAGTCGGAATTCATAAAAAAGAACTTTCTTGCGGGCCCCCGTGGGCTCTGGCTTGCGGAACGCGTCTGGGAGCCGCAGCTGGCAAAAATATTGAATCTCGCGAAAGTCGAATACATCACTGTAGATGATTATCATTTTATCTCGGCAGGAGCGGATGAGGGGGACCTCTTCGGCTATTATGTGACGGAGGAAGAAGGGTACAAGCTGAACGTTTTCCCCATAAGCAAGCGCCTCCGCTATCTCGTTCCTTTCAGGATGCCTCATGAAACGATCGAATATTTAAAAAGCATCGCAACCGAGGATGGATGCCGCGCCGCTGTCCTGGCGGACGACGGGGAAAAGTTCGGTGTCTGGCCGGGCACTCACAAATGGGTATACGAGGATCGCTGGCTTGAGAACTTCCTAAAAGCCCTTGAAGAAAACCGCGAAACTATCAGGACAATGACCTTTTCAGAATATCTTGACGAGCAGGGGCCGGCGGGGAAGATATATCTTCCAACGGCTTCCTATGCCGAAATGATGGAATGGGCGCTTCCCGTCAAGGCGGGGCTGAAATATGAAAAAGTGGTCGAGGAGATCAAGTCTTTCGGCAAATACGATGAATATAAGCAGTTCATCCGCGGGGGGTTTTTCAGGAATTTCTTCGCAAAGTATCCCGAAAGCAACAACATGCACAAGAAGATGCTCTACGTGAGCGAAAAGATATCAACGCTGGGGAAAGGGAAAAAGCTGGGATTGTCGTCGGAGGAAAGGGATGCGAAGATCATTCGCGCAAAGCACTCCCTGTGGAAGGGGCAGTGCAACGACGCGTACTGGCACGGGATTTTTGGCGGGCTCTATCTCAATAATTTGCGCTACGCCGTTTATGAAAGCCTGATCTCCGCCGAAGCGGAAGCCGATAAAGTTGTCTATGGCGGCCAGAAATTCCTGGAGATACGGACCGTTGATTTTGACAGGGACGGGTCGGACGAGATATTGGTAAGCAGCGACCTTATGAACTGTTACTTCAGCCCTTCATACGGAGGGTGCCTTTTTGAGCTTGATTACAGGCCGAAGAATTTCAATCTCCTGAACGGCCTCACAAGGAGAGAGGAAGTGTATCACAGGAAAGTGAGGTCTGCCGGCCAGCTGGTGTCCGCGGAGGGGGTAGGAAGTATCCACGATCTGGTAAAAGTAAAGGAGCCGGGTCTTGAAAATTACCTCATTTATGACCGGCACAGGCGCCTCAGCCTTCAGGATCATTTCTTGCCGATGGACTCTCAGATAACGGAGTTCGTGAGCGCAAAATATAAAGAGATCGGCGATTTCGTGACGGGAGCTTACGTCCCCATGGTCAAAAAGACAAGCAGCGAGATCGAATTGAAATTCAAGAGAAAAGGCACTGTCTATGCGGGAAAGAAGGCATTGCCGGTCGAAATATTGAAGGTCGTTTCAATATTCAAAGGCCAGTCCCTTATCAATATCAGCTACGAAATAAGCAACCTGTCCGGGGATGTGCTGGATGCCGTATTCGGCGTCGAATTCAATTTTTCCATGCTTACGGGAGATGCTCCCGACAGATATTATGTTTTCCCCGGGAAAAATATTGACGACAGGCGGCTTGCAAGCATCGGCGAGATAGAAAATTGTTCAAATTTAAAGATCGTTGACGAGTGGAAAGGCTATGGTGTATCATTGGAAACCGGTTGCCTGGACAGGATATGGAGGTTTCCCATAGAGACGGTCTCACAGTCAGAAGCCGGTTTTGAAAGGACTTACCAGAGCTCTCTGGTCTTTCCGAATACAAGAATAGTCATTGAACCCGGCGGCAAGTGGGTCAACTGTTTGAAGCTTTTGTTAGAATAGTCTTTCGTCGAAACTCAAGACAAGGGGGAGTTTAATGCCAGAACTGAGAAAAGATCCGATATCGGACAGGTGGGTCATTATCGCAACGGAGCGCGGCAGGCGCCCTTCCGATTTCAAGGAGGGCGGAGCCGGCAAGGTGACGGAGGGCAAATACTGCCCTTTCTGCGAGGGTCAGGAAGCGAATACGCCCCGGGAAATAATCGCCTGGAGAAAGCCGGAAACGGAGCCGAACAAGCCGGGATGGTCCGTAAGGGTTATCGCCAATAAATTCCCGGCCCTGGTGATAGAGGGCGAAGTGAACAGGACGGGCATAGGCATATTTGACATGATGAGCGGGATCGGCGCCCACGAAGTGATCCTTGAAACGCCGAAACACGGCGAGAACCTTGCAGAAATGGAAGAGGGGAACATTGACAAGGTCCTGTGGGCATACAAGAACAGGATCGCCGATCTCGAAAAAGACAAGAGATTCAGGTATGTGCTTGTTTTCAAGAATTACGGCGAGCAGGCGGGCGCTTCGCTTGAACATGCCCACTCCCAGCTCATAGCGACGCCGATAACCCCGAGATACATCAAACTTGAGCTTACGGGCGCAAGGGAATATTATCACGAAAAGGAGCGCTGCATATTCTGCGACATGATCAGGCAGGAAATGGGCGACGGCACCCGCATAGTCTCGGAGAATGAATATTTCGTGAGCTTCACCCCATTCGCATCAAGGTTCCCTTTTGAAATATGGATATTGCCAAGGCGGCATCAGCATAATTTTTCCATCATCACGGATGAGGAGCGCATCCAGCTTGCAAGGCTTTTGAAGGAGACGATGGTGAGGCTGAAAAAATGCCTGAACGATCCGCCGTACAATTACATGATCCATACGTCGCCTAACCCCGTGCCCAGGGCGGGCAAGCCGGATTACTGGGGAACGGTACAGTACGATTTTCACTGGCACATTGAGATAATACCAAGGCTGACAAAGACCGCGGGATTTGAATGGGGAACGGGCCTTTATATCTGCCCGACCCCGCCGGAAGAAGCGGCAAAATATTTAAGAGAGATCAAAATATAGAATATTAAGTAAGGACAAGTGGAAAAGGAGGTGTGAAGCGCATGGCAGTCAGCAACAGGAAGCGCCTTGTTAAGATAAAGTTCGCGGCTCCCCCGAACTGCAATGAAGTGCAGATAGCGGGAGATTTTACGGATTGGGAAAAAGGCGCGATCTACATGTCGAAGTCGGGGCGCAGCGGAGAATGGACGGCTTCGGTAAAAGTGGCCCCCGGCGAACATCAGTACAGGTTCCTTCTGGACGGCAAATGGTACACCGATCCGACCACGGAACATGCAATAAGTCCTTTTGGCAGCGAGAATTCCGTTCTAAGGGTGAATTAGGATGCCCAAACAAAAGAAAGAATTCGATTTTCCCCAGGCCTACGGAGACAACAGGATAGTGCTTCTTGTCAGGGATCCCCACTGGCTTCACGCGTACTGGGAAATAACGGAAAACAAATACAGGGAAGTCAGCGGGATACTGGGCAAGGATTTTAGCGGCTCGAGAGAGATCCTCAGAGTTCACAACACTTCAGAAACCCCCTGGAAAATCTTTGACATAAACACTTCATATGGCGCCAGGAACTGGTACATAAATGTGCCCGATGCGGATTGCACGTATATTGTAGATATCGGCTTTCTGGCGCCGGACGGCAGGTTTGTCAGTATGGCAAGGTCTAACGCCGTCACCACGCCCAGGGACGGCCCCTCCGATGTCATCGACGAAGAGTGGATGATAGTTGATTTTGACCGGATATACGCGCTTTCCGGCGGCTTTGGGGTCGGCAAAAGCTCCGGAGAGATCAAAGAGCTCATGAAAAAGCATCTCCTGGAGCAGAAAGTTTCCGGCTGGGCGTCTTCACCAAGCAGCCCCCTCGGACGCCGCCCGAAGTAGCAAAACCATCTTATGGAAAAAGGATGTTTATCTATAATTCTGCATGCTCATCTTCCGTATGTGCGCCATCCGGAATATGAGGATTTCATGGAAGAGGACTGGTTCTATGAAGCCGTAACGGAAACATACATCCCCCTGATCGATACTTTCGAAAAACTGATCAATGACGGCGTGAAATTCAAGATCACGATCTCGCTCTCGCCGACACTGATATCGATGTTCGCCGATCCTCTTCTTCAGGGCCGTTACCTGCAGCACATCGAGAGATTGATCGAGCTGTCGCAGCGCGAGTGCGGAAGGACGAGTGGACAGCATGAATATAGCGAACTCGCCAAAATGTACCTTGATAAGTTCAGGAACGCAAGACGCGTGTTCGTTGATAAATGCCACAGGAACCTGATAAACGCATTCAGGCACCTTAATGATTCCGGATGCGTGGAAATAATAACCTGCGGCGCGACTCACGGCTTCCTGCCTCTCTTTGAGATAAACAGGAATGCAGTTCGCGCTCAAATAAAGACAGCGGTGGACTGTTTCAAGCAACATTTTGGCAAGGTCCCGCGGGGCATGTGGCTGCCCGAGTGCGGATATAATCCGCCTGACGACAAATACCTGGCGGAATTCGGCGTCAAGTATTTTATCGTTGACACGCACGGCATCCTTCACGGGTCTCCCAGGCCGAAATACGGCGTCTTTGCTCCCGTATACACCCGGAGCGGCGTCGCGGCTTTCGGAAGGGATGTGGAATCATCGCGTGCCGTCTGGAGCGCGGAGGAAGGATATCCGGGCGATTACACTTACAGGGAATTTTACAGGGACATCGGCTTTGACCTTGATTATGATTACATCAAGCCTTACATACATGTCGACGGTACAAGGATAAATACCGGCATCAAATATTACAGTATCACGGGAAGGACAGATAACAAACAGCCGTATAACCCGGCTGCTGCCGCCGAAAAAGCCGCCGAGCACGCCGGCAATTTCATGTTCAACAGGCAAAAGCAGATCGAACATATTCACGATCATATCGGCAGGAAACCCATAGTGATATCCCCTTACGACGCCGAACTTTACGGGCACTGGTGGTATGAAGGACCCCTCTGGCTTGATTACCTCTTCAGGAAGATCCACTTTGACCAGGACACGATAAGGCTCGTTACTCCGTCCCAGTATCTGCAGGAGAACCCGAAGAACCAGGTCATTGCTCCCTCAATGTCCTCATGGGGATGGAAGGGATACAGCGAGGTCTGGCTGGAAGGATCGAACGACTGGATCTACAGGCATATCCACAAGGCGCAGGAAAGGATGATCGAGCTCTCAAAAAAATATTGCAATGAGAACGGAGCAAAAAGAAGGGCTCTCAACCAGGCGGCACGAGAACTTCTTCTTCTTGAGGCAAGCGACTGGCCTTTTATCATGAAAACGGGCACGGTCGTCCCATACGCCGTTAAACGGATGAAGGACCATCTGGAAAGATTCACAAGGTTATACGAGGATATCAATTCGAATTCTATTGATGAAAAATGGCTTTCTGATATAGAATACCGGGATAACGTATTTCCGGAGATCGACTTCAGGATGTACAGCGGGGAGAGAACATGAAAGCGGCGATACTGGGAGGCGGGATGGGGACAAGGATGCACCCGCTTACCTGCGACATACCGAAACCGATGCTTCCTTTCGCGAACAAGCCGATCATGGCTCACATGGTCGAACTTCTTGCCCGCAACGGGATCACCGATATTGTCACCATACTCTATCATCAGCCCGATGCGATAATAAAACATTTCGGCGACGGAAGCTCTTTCGGCGTAAAGATGAATTATGTCGTTGCTTCGCGGGACCTCGGGACCGCGGGCGCGGTAAAATACGCAGAGCAGTTATTCGACGAGACTTTCTTGGTGGTATCCGCCGACGTGATCTGCGATTTCAATCTCAAGGAGATCATAGAATTCCACAGGAACAGGCATGCGCTTGTCACCGTGGCGCTTTCCCGCGTCGACAATCCGCTTCCGTACGGGATAGTCATAACCAACGGCGACGGGAGGATAAAACATTTTCTGGAAAAACCCTCCTGGGGAGAGGTCATTACCGATACTATAAACACCGGGATTTATGTCATCAACCCCGCTGTGCTGCGCAGCATTCCCGAGGGGAAGGAATTTGATTTCAGCAAGGACCTTTTCCCGAAGCTTCTTGAAGGACGCGAGCCGGTTTACGGCTACACCGCCGAGGGTTACTGGAATGACATCGGCGGGCTAACGGAATACGGCATGAGCCATAAAGACATAGTCCGGGGCAGGATAAAAATGGATGCGGCCCGGATCGGCTCAAATACCAGGGTATCGCCTTCCGCGAGGATGATAGGGCTAGTAATGCTGGGTGAGGGAAGCGTCGTGGGCGATGACGTGATCCTTGAGAACTCGGTTATCGGGAAGAACTGCGAGATATCGCGCGGATCGAAGATAATCGAGAGCATTTTATGGGACAATGTTAAGGTTGAGAAAGATTCGAGCATCAAGAAGGCCATAATCGCATCAAACTCCGTGATAGGGGAAAGAGCCCTGCTTGAAGAGGGCTCGGTCGTTGCGAGCAACTGCACTTTCGGCCCCGACACGCATATCAAGCCTTACGTCAAGATATGGCCCGGCAAGAAGATCGAAGAAGGTTCCACCGTGTCCTCAAGCATAGTGTGGAGGGAGCGCTGGACAAAGAAGATATTCGGCGCTTACGGGGTCACGGGCGCATGCAACGTGGAGATAACCCCCGAGTTCGCCGCTACACTTGGCGCGGCGTACGGGTACATGCTGGGAAAGGGCAGCTACATAACCACCAGCAGGGACTGCCACAAATCTTCCCGCATGATATACAGGGCGCTGCTTTCCGGAGTTCTCTCCGCCGGAGTCAACGTTTCAGACCTCGAAATGGTGCCCATACCCATAAACAGGTACGAGCTGAAAGCGCTTAGGAGCAGCGGCGGGTTGCACGTGAGAAAGTCTCCTTTTGATACGACCGTGCTCGACATCAAGTTCTTTGATTCCGACGGGATGGACCTGCCCGCCGGGAAGGAGAAAACGGTCGAGAGACTGTTCTTCGGCGAGGATTTCCAGAGGGCGTCCATCGAGGAAACGGGGGAGCTCAGCTTCCCGTTTTACAGGATCGCGGAGCAGTATAAGGAAGGGTTCCTCCACTTTGTCGACAAGAGCTCATTATCAGGAAAGAGATTTAAATTTGCCATAGATTACGCTTACGGCGGCACTTCCCAGATATTCCCGTCGATCCTGGGAGAGTTTGGCTGCGATGTCGTTGCGATAAACGCTCATATTGATGAAACAAAGATCACTAAAACCCGCGAGGAATTCGAAAGATCGCTCCATCAGCTGTCGCAGATAGTCACAACCCTTAAATGCGATCTTGGGATCATGTTCGATGCCGGCGGAGAAAAGATATTCCTCGTGGATGAAAAGGGCAGGATACTTTCGGGCGACGCGACTCTTGCGCTTATGTCTCTCCTGAGCCTCAAATATAACCCCGGCAAGGTGATCGCCACTCCGGTGACAAGCTCAAGGGTCATAGAGGAAATGGCAAGGAATTACAGGGGGAGCGTCTTGAGAACAAAGACGAGTTCGAGGGCTTTAATGGAAGCGGCATCGGAGAATGATGTTTCTTTCGTGGGAGAGAGGCTCGGGGGATGCATTTTCCCTAAATTCCAGGTCTCTTTCGATTCCATGCTCTCAACCGCGAAACTGCTTGAATATCTCTCCAGGGAAAACAGGCCGATAAGCTCCATACTTGATGAGATACCGAAGACTTTCATGGCAAAAGTGGAGGTCAGGTGCCCTCCCAATCTTAAAGGCAAGATAATGAGATCGGTCGTTGAGGAAACGGGGGACAGCCCGGTGGAATTGATCGACGGCGTAAAGATATACTATAAAAATGACTGGGTGCTGGTCCTGCCGCACATGGACGCTCCATCGATAATTCTTGAGTCTGAAGCATCAGATGAAGGAACGGCAAAAAGGCTGCTTGAGGGCTACGTCGCAAAGATCAGGGAAATGTGTTCGTCAGAAGGGAGCAAATGATGAAGATATTGATAGCGTCGCCGGAGGTAGTGCCTTTTGCGAAAACTGGCGGCCTTGCCGATGTGGCCGGGGCTCTGCCGAAAGCCCTCAGCGCTTTAGGACACGACGTGAAAGTTGTGCTTCCCAAATACAAGATGATCGACGGCAAAAAGTTCGATCTTTTGAAGATCTATGACGGGATAAAAGTGCCGGTTGCGAACAGGACAGAGCTTGCCGATGTGTATGAAGGGGTAATTCCCGGGACTAATGTGACGGTATACTTCATTGCAAACGAGAAATATTTTGGCCGGGACGGCTTATATCAGGACAAAGGCGTTGATTATCCCGATAACTGCGAGAGGTTCACTTTTTATTCAAGGGCTGTGCTTGAATTCCTCAAAAAAACCGAATGGAAGCCGGATATCATCCACGCGAACGACTGGCAGAGCGCCCTGATCATAATGTATGTCAAGACCCTGTATAAGAACGATCCGTTCTATTTAAATGCCGCGACCTTATATTCCATCCATAACATGGGATATCAGGGGACGTTCCCCGCCGATCAGCTGCCGGTCACGGGGCTGGGCTGGGAATATTTCAACTCTGAGTCTCTTGAGTTCTACGGGAAGATCGCCTTGACCAAAGCGGGATTTGTTTATGCGGATGCGATAAACACCGTCTCCCCCCAGTACAGCCATGAGATCCAGACCCCGGAGTTCGGGTACGGGCTTGAGGGGCTTCTCAGGGCGAGGTCGAAGGACGTTTACGGGATAGTGAACGGCATCGATTATGAACTGTGGGATCCAGCGGTCGATCCTTATATTGAAAAAAAGTACAGCCCCAGGACGATCTCGCTGAAGGCTGACAATAAAGCCGCTCTGCAAAAGAAGAACGGCCTGCCGCAGGCCGATGTTCCCCTGATAGGGATAATATCAAGGCTGGCGGACCAGAAAGGGTTTGATATCCTCGCGGAGGACATAGAGAACATAATGCACCTGAAACTGCAGTTAGTCCTCCTCGGGACGGGCGAACCGAAATATCACGAACTTTTCCTTGAAATGAAAAGGAAATATCCCGAGCACATAGGCGTCAACCTTGGATTTGACGCGGCGCTGGCGCAGCTTATCTACGCGGGCTCGGACATGTTCCTCATGCCGTCGCTCTATGAGCCGTGCGGGCTCGGCCAGCTCATCAGCTACAAGTATGGAACGGTACCCGTAGTCAGGAAAACCGGAGGGCTTGCCGATACCGTAATTGACGGCATGACGGGCTTTGTTTTTGAGGAATACTCGGCGGGCGCCCTTCACGATGCGATAAAGAGGGCGATTGAAGCATATAATGACAAGAAGAAATGGAGAGCTTTAATGCTTCACGACATGGGTTTGGATTATTCCTGGAACGCTTCCGCCAAACAATACGTAGAGCTGTATGAGAAAGCATTGGATAAAGTTTTAGTAAAAGTTTGATTGAAAGGAGGGAAAAATGAAATCAACGCAGGCATATATATTGATAGAAGCGCTTCCGGGAAAAGGCATAGACCTTGTGAATATCGTCAAGGAGATCAAGGGAGTAAAGACGATCCATTTGGTCACTGGTCCTTATGATGTTATCGCGTTCGTCGAAGCTGCCGACCTGAAGTCACTGGGAGAACTGATAGTTAAGAAGATCCAGGCGACTGGTTACGTGGCAAGGACTTTGACCTGCATCACAGTCGAGCAATAGTCTTTTTCTCAAGCTCTTTCCTGTGTGACAGCTTGTTTATCGCGTTGATGTATGCCTTGGCGGAAGACACGAGTATGTCTGTGTCCGATCCGTGCCCCGAATAGATGTTCACTCCGTCGCTTATCCTTACCATTACCTCTCCCAAAGCGTCCGTTCCGCCCGTTATCGCCTGTATCACATAATCAACAAGCTTTATCTTTACCTTGGTCAATTTTGTTACGGCCCTGTAGATCGCATCCACTGGCCCGATGCCGATCTGGGTTGCCTTTATGGTTTTCCCTTTGTATGAGATTACCACAGTAGCGGTCGGCTTTTTTACCGTTCCCGCCCTGATATCAAGTGATTTCAGACTGAAAGTCTCAGGAATGACCAAAACCTCATCGCTTACCAGAGCTTCGATGTCCCTGTCTGAGATGTCTTTTTTCTTGTCCGCGAGGGCTTTGAACTCCGCGAAAGCTTTCTCGACTTCGTCTTTTGATAATTCAAACCCAAGTTCTTTTAATTTATTGATGAAAGCCGCCCTGCCGGAGTGCTTGCCGAGCACCAGTTTTGATTCCGTTATTCCGATGGACTGCGCGTCCATTATTTCGTAGGTTCTTTTATCCTTTATTACGCCGTCCTGGTGGATGCCGGCTTCGTGGGCGAACGCATTCGCTCCTACTATCGCCTTGTTCGGCTGGACGAGCATGCCCGTGAGACTGCTGACCATTCTCGAAGTCTTGTATATCTCTTTCGTGTTTATGTTCGTTTCGGCGTTGAAGAAATCCTTTCTGGTCTCGATTGACATCACGACTTCCTCGAGGGATGCGTTCCCGGCGCGCTCTCCTATGCCGTTTATGCAGCACTCCACCTGAGTGGCGCCCTCCTGAACTGCCGCGAGCGAATTGGACGTTGCAAGGCCGAGATCGTTATGGCAGTGAACGCTAAGCTCGGTCTTATTCATGTTCGGGACGTTCTCGATTATTCCCTTGATCAGGGCGGCGAATTCGCTGGGAATGGTGTATCCCACTGTATCGGGGATATTGACCACGTTAGCACCCGCGTCGATGACCGCCTCGATAATTCTATAAAGGAACTTCGGGTCGCTTCTTCCTGCGTCCTCGCATGAAAATTCAACGTCGGGACAGAGGCTTTTCGCGTGTTTCACGGACTCGACGGCTATCTGAAACACCTCATCGGGCGTTTTTTTGAGCTTTTTCTCCATGTGGATGGGGGATGTCGCGATAAAAGTGTGGATCCTCGGCTTGTCGGAATACTTTACGGCTTCCCACGCCCTGTCTATGTCTTCCTTCCTGGTGCGGGCAAGGCTGCAGATGACCGGTCCCTTCACGTTTTGCGCGATGGTCTTGACGGCCTCAAAGTCTCCCGGCGAAGATATGGCAAATCCCGCTTCTATTATGTCAACGCCGAGGCGCGCAAG
>CAYHAH010000016.1:0-4067 GCA_964354575.1 uncultured bacterium | reverse complement strand
TTGAACCTTGGCAAATTCTATCCGGAATTAAAAGATCATATGCTGATTGCGGTGACAGAAATGATAAAAAAAGAAAATATCGACAGGTTAACTTCTCTTATCTCTTAAGATCAAAATAAATCCGGCTAGGATCCCCCCCACCCCGTCCGCGACCACATCAAGAAGACTGGATGTCCGTCCGGCAACGAAGATCTGGTGGAATTCGTCCGTCAGGCCGTACAATACGGTGATCATTAGGGCGATAGCGAACACCGAAAGTTTGTCATAGGCGGCTGTCTTGATTATCGCGTATCGCACAAGGAAATACAGTATGCCGTATTCAATAATATGCACGAGCTTCAGCTTCGCAATGATCGGAATCCACCTGACTTCGTCCGGGGAGGGCCTGGAAGAAAGATAAAAAAGCAGCGCCATGTATAAAATGGCGGGGACACAGTATTTAAATTTTGACTTCATCTCTGTTTAGCGGATGGTCTATCATATAGCCCGGGCCGATGACGAACTGGTCGCTGCCCTGCAGTTTAAGGATAACTTCCTTGATCCCCCTTACGCTTGTTGCCGTGTAAATGATCTGCGCAACGATCGCTTTTGCTTCGGCGGTCCCTCCCTCAAATTCCACGAGGGTGCTGTTCAGATCGATGATCGCAGTGTGCCCCTCCACGTCCACGTTCCTTGAACGCGTGCCGGACGGGATCTTTGTAGTAAGCCCGTTCGCCGCCTCCTGTTCGCTGGGGCCCCGGAGAAGCTGGTCTATGGCTATAACGACGGGGTTTTCGTTTGTCGGCAGCTCCCTATCAACCGCCTCCAGCTTATCCGCCCTGAAAAAATATATTTTTACGCCCCTGTTCGGGACCGAGCAACCGCAAAGGGCAATTAATAATATCATTAAAGTGATCGGCTTAATTATCCTCATTCCGGCATTTCCTCGCTTTTTACGACCCTGGCGACATCAACGACGTAGTCATCCTTATCAAGGCGCTGGATCCTAACGCCCATGGCATAACGGCCCTGCCTTGATATCCCTTTTGCCTTCTGCCTGCTGATGGTCCCCTTTGCGGACACAAAAAGCAGTTCGTCGTCCTCCTCGATGAGGCGCGCCCTTGCCACGCCGTCGCCTTTTCTCATTTTCATGGCGGTCAGGCCCTTGCCGCCGCGTCCCTGCACCCTGAAATTCTTCATTTCCATCCTCTTGCCGTAGCCGTCTATGCTGACCTCAAGAAGATCCATTTTTTCCGTGACTATGTCCATTGAGACCACGGAGTCGCCCTTTCTGAGTGTTATCCCCTTTACCCCGGCAGCCGTTCTCCCCATGGGCCTTACATTATTTTCCCTGAACCGGATCAGAAGGCCGTTCTTCGTGCAAAGTATTATCTCCTGCTTTCCGTCCGTCTCCCTGACCCATCCGAGTTCATCGCCGTCCTTGAGGCCGATCGCTATGATCCCTGTTCTCCTGATGCTCTCAAAGTCATCGAGGGAAGTTTTCTTGACCTTTCCCCCTTTTGTGGCCATCACAAGGAATTTGTTTTTCTCAAAGGTCTTGACCGGGATCGCGACCGTGACCTGCTCTTCCTTCCCGACCTCCAGGAGGTTCTCTATGGACTGCCCTTTCGCCGCCCTGCCGGCTTCGGGTATCTCGTAAACGCGCTTTTTGTAGACCTTCCCCTTGTTCGTGAAGAAGAGAATATAATTGAGCGTTGAAGCGACTATTATCTTGTCTATCTCGTCTTCTTCCCTTGTCGCCATGCCCGCGACGCCCCTTCCTCCCCTTAGCTGGGACCTGAACACGGATACGGGCATTCTCTTAATGTAACCGTCCCTGGTGATGAGGATCGCAACCTCAATGTCGGGGATCAATGCTTCTTCTTCGATCTCCTCGGCGGCAGCCGCTAGTGTAGTTCGGCGGGCGTCCCCGTACTTCTCCTTCATCTCAAGGAGTTCCTTCTTGATAATGCCCAGGATCTTTTTCCTGCTTGCAAGCAGTTCCTTTAATTCCGCTATCAGCTTCTTGAGCTTCTGGTATTCCTCCTCGATCTTTTCTCTCTCAAGTCCCGTCAGCCTCTGGAGTTTCATGTCCAGGATCGCCTGGGACTGGACCTTTGTGAGCTTGAAGCGGGACATCAACCCCTCGCGGGCTTCTTCAACCGTCTTGGATCTCTTGATGAGCGCTATCACGGCATCAAGATTCTTCAGCGCGATTCTCAAGCCCTCAAGGATATGTGCCTGTTCCTCCGCCACCTTGAGGTCGAATTTTGTCCTTCTGGTCACGATCTCTTCCCTGTGCTTGACGTATTCTACTATCATGTCTTTGAGCGTCAGGACCTTGGGCTCTCCCCCTACAAGCGCCAGAAGGTTCACCCCGAAGGTCGTCTGCATGTCCGTGTGTTTGAAAAGTTGATTGAGAATAACGTCCTTGTTCGCTCCGTGTTTCAGCTCAATGTACACTCTCATTCCCTCGCGGTCAGACTCATCCCGCAGGTCGGATATGCCCATGATCTGCTTTTCTTTTACGCAGTCAGCTATCTTCTCTACGAGCTGGGACTTGTTCACCATGTATGGGAGCTCTCTAATTATGATAACTTCTTTCCCTGTCCTGGTTTTTTCCATTTCCGTCCTCGCCCTGACGGTCAGAAGGCCTCTCCCCGTGGCGTATGCCTCAGTTATGCCCGTATGCCCGCAGATTATGCCTCCCGTCGGGAAATCCGGCGCTTTTATGAAACCGTTGAGTTCCTTGATGCTTATTTCCGGATTGTCAATATATGCGACCGTTCCGTCCACCACCTCCGCAAGGTTGTGCGGCGGGATGTTCGTAGCCATGCCGACGGCTATGCCGGAAGAGCCGTTTATGATCAGATTTGGGATCCTGGAGGGGAGGACCGAGGGCTCTTTCAGCGATTCATCAAAGTTGGGAACGAATTTAACCGTATCTTTTTCTATGTCTGAAAGCATCTCGGCCGCGGAATGAGTCAGGCGGGCTTCCGTATACCTCATTGCGGCGGGGGAGTCGCCGTCAACCGATCCGAAGTTTCCCTGGCCGTCGACAAGCAGATATCTCAGAGAGAAGTCCTGCGCCATCCTGACCATGGAATCGTATACGGCCATGTCCCCGTGAGGATGATATTTACCCAGCACCTCTCCGACGATCCTTGCTGATTTTTTGTGAGGCTTGCCCGGGCGGAGCCCCAGTTCATCCATTGCGTAAAGTATCCGCCGGTGAACAGGCTTTAAACCGTCCCTGACGTCGGGAAGCGCCCTTCCCACGATCACGCTCATCGCGTAATCAATATACGAAGACTTCATCTCGTTCTCTATGTTGGTAGAGACTATCTTCGGCCCCTTAGAAGCCGGGGGTGTGGATCGTTCGGCTTTCTCGGGTTTCTTGCTTTTTTTTCTTTTTTTCGCCATGCTGAATTTAAGCTCGCTCTGTTCCGGATCCGCCATTAAATATCAAGCCATCTCACTTTCTTTGCATGTTCCTGGATAAACTCCCGCCTCGGCTCAACTTCGCTTCCCATAAGGATCTTGAAAATGTCATCCGCTTCTTCAGCGTCTTCGATCTCTATCTTGAGCAGCGTCCTTGTTTCCGGATCCATGGTTGTCTCCCAGAGCTGCGTCGGGTTCATTTCTCCAAGGCCCTTATATCTCTGGATATTGATCCCGTCCTTCCCTATCTGCTTGAACAGCTTTTCAAGCTCAGCTTCGTTATAGACCCAGTGCTGAGCTTTTCCTTTGCTGACAAGGTATAGCGGCGGCTGCGCAATGTACACGTTGCCGTTCTCGATAATGTCCCTTGCGTACCTGTAAAAGAATGTCAGAAGCAGCGTCCTGATGTGCGCTCCGTCCACGTCAGCATCGGTCATTATTATTACTTTATGGTATCTCAGCCTGCTCCCTATCTCTTCGGGAGAAAGCTCCTCGTCCTTCTTTCCTCCGTTGCCGTCCCCTCTCATGCCCGATATTACGCCGGGGCCGATGGCGGTTATCATTATCCTTATTTCCTCGTTGGTCAGGATCTTGTCCAGGCGCGCCTTTTCGACGTTAAGTATCTTTCCCCTGAGCGGAAGTATCGC
>CAYHAH010000015.1:0-4439 GCA_964354575.1 uncultured bacterium | reverse complement strand
TTGCACTTCTTTCCACAGGTTTTGGAAATATTTCTCCCCCATCGGCTGCTATCAACTGCATCATTTTAGGAGAGTCAGGATGATCCACAAGAGGGTCTTTTTCTTCAAAATAAACGGAATTTGGCCTGTATTCTTTTACTTTAGCAATCTCTCCGACTTTTTCGATCTGTTCCGGCGTCAAAGGAGAGAAAAAGATCTCTTTGTCAAAAGGCCGGCCATCCATTATTCTTGAAATTATATCTTGCATCCCGTTCGATGCGCTCAGCCCGATCCTCTGCGCCTTTTCCAGTCCCGAGAGCGAATCCAGCTTAAAGAACCTTGGGTTGAATACCCTGATCTGAACACCCTCGGTCTTGCTGCTTTCCAGTATATCAAGCTGGGGTATGGACGCAAAGCCAAGCGCTTGGGGTACTATTTGCAGGAAATTATTAATGTTATTTCTAAGTTCGCCGGAATAGCCCAAATGCACGGCAACTATCTTTCCTATTTCCGGGTTTCTCAATGCTGCTTTAATGGGGACGTTCTCATAAAAGCCGCCATCCACATGCATTTCCGTGGGGAGATCGACGAATTGTCCTTCAATTGTCTTGACCGGATGGCAGTTTATATTG
This sequence comes from uncultured bacterium, assembly GCA_964354575.1. Lineage (GTDB taxonomy): Bacteria > Margulisbacteria > WOR-1 > CAVSGV01 > CAVSGV01 > CAYHAH01. Next base: position 3,828 of record CAYHAH010000015.1, on the reverse strand, counting down.
TAAGGCGGCAAAATACCGGGGATCGAGCAGCTCGCCATTATGCCGTCTGCGACCCGATAATCGTGATCCACTATCTCTTCGTGATCATACAACATTTCGCCCTTGAACTTTGGATCGCAGAATATCTTCGGCTGTCCGGAATTTAAGTTACTGCTGACCGAAAATAATGGTACCTTAAAGTCCGAATAATAGAATTCCTTGAAGCCCGCCAAAGTTTCCATAATTTCCATCAGGTATTGTCCCCGGAGGGGGGCCATATATGTCGAACGATCCTTAAGCCCGCTGATGTTCACGTCCAGGCAATCCTGCCAATTAAAATTTCTATTGAAACCCTTGGCAAGATCGATCAATATCATTGCTTTTCTGAAAAGCGAATACATTGCTCCGAAAGCCGCGCCGGAAGAAGTCCCATAAATAAAATCCGGTTTTAAACCAAGGCTTTCAAGAGATTTGAATATCCACGGATACGCGAAGCCCCTGCTGCTTCCGCCGCCCAAAACCCAGGCAAGCTTGTCTCCCCTTAAATGCGCCGCCTGATGGAACGATAATTTTAAAATATTCACGCTTAATCCGTCACTTCTGCTCGAAGGTTTAAAGTTTTCAATTGTTTTTAATTCCCTATCGAATTCCGGGGATATCTCCATCCAATCTATCTCATCAGGCGTTCCTTTCCAGGCATTAATATCTTTCAAGAGCCGCCTCTGAACTGAATCAAGTGAAAGGGAATTGAAAATACCATTCACTTTGGAAGCATTTTTGTTCGTAGCAGTGACATACACTCCAAGAGGATTCTTTCTCCCTTGGAAACTGGATATCCGGCCTCTGAATTGCCACATATCCCCGCCAATGTGTGTCTTGGTATATGGTTCGATCTTTACCCTTTCAAATGCCATAAGCTGCGCCCCTTCGCTTTTATTTATCGTGAACTTAAGGGAAAAATTTCACTTTACATATCAAATTGACCGCGGGGGCAAGCAAAGTTATAATAACGTCTTCAGGTGAAAATATGACACATAAAGTATCGGTTTTCGGCGCCGGGAACGTGGGAGCGGAAACGGCAAGGCGGATCGCGGAGAAGAACCTTGCCGATGTCGTCCTTGTGGACATCGTCGACGGCTTGCCCCAGGGGAAAGCCCTGGATATCCTCCAATCCGGCCCCGTTGAGGGTTTTGACCGCAAGATCAAAGGAACGAACGACCCTGCGGAGATAGAGGGCTCCGATATCGTTGTCGTCACTGCCGGCATCGCCAGAAAGCCGGGCATGAGCAGGGATGACCTTCAGGCCGTTAACGCCGGCATTGTCAAAGGAATTGCCGAAAATATCAAAAAATTCGCGCCGGGATCGATAATTATCATTGTCACGAACCCCCTTGATGTCATGACATATCTTGCCTGGAAGGTTAGCGGATTTGAAAAGCGAAAAGTATTCGGAATGGCCGGAGAACTCGACACCGCAAGGATGATAACCTTTATATCGATGGAAACCGGAGTCCCTGCCTCAAAGATCACGGCAATGGTGCTGGGCGGACACGGGGACCTTATGGTGCCACTGGCAAGCCAGACCAGTGTGAACGGAAAGCCTTTAAGCGCTTTCCTTTCAAGGGAAAAGATAGATGCGATAATCAAGCGCACAGCCAATGGGGGAGCGGAGATAGTCGGCCTTCTGAAGAGCGGCAGCGCTTACTATGCCCCGTCGGCTTCGGCTGTTAAAATGGTCGAAGCAGTCATTCAAAATAAGGGCGCTGTCATACCGAGCGCCGTGATACTTGACGGCGAATACGGCCTCAAGGATGTCTGCATCGGGGTTCCTGCAAAAATAGGAAAGAACGGCATCGAAAAAGTCGTCGAGCTGAAACTGCCTGATGAGGATCAGCTGATGCTCTCCAGGTCTGCCGATTCGGTCAGGGAAAGCATCGTAAAACTAAAGCTATGAGAGAAATTGAAGCAAAAGAAATATCCGAAACTGTCAGGAGCTTGTCTATTCAGGCCAATTACGAGCTTCCTGACGAAGTTGTCCATTCACTGAATGAAGCCCTCAAAAAGGAAAAGTCCGGAAACGCAAGGGAAATAATCAGGGAGCTGATAAGCAACGCGGAGATCGCGAAAAAAAACAGGTTTCCGATATGCCAGGATACGGGCCTTGCCCTTGTCTTTATTGAACTCGGCCAGGAAGTGATGATAACCGGCGGGGACCTGACGGAAGCCGTTAATGAAGGGGTGAGCCGCGGCTATACCGACGGCTACCTTAGAAAATCAATAGTGCACGATCCCTTCCTCAGGAAGAACACCAATGACAATACCCCGGCCGTCATCCACACGGATATCGTTCCGGGCGACAAGATAAAGATCACGTTCATGGCCAAGGGCGGCGGATGCGAGAATGTGGGCGCGTATAAGATGTTCAAGCCCGGCGCAAGCAGGGAGGAAATAGAGGAATTCGTCGTTGATACCGTCAGTGCCGCCGGCGCAAATCCGTGTCCCCCGATAATTGTGGGAGTCGGCATCGGCGGGAACCAGGAAAACTCAGCCCTTCTCGCGAAGCGGGCGCTTCTCCGGGAGATGGGAAAAATGAACAGCAACAAGGAAACGCATAAAATGGAAAAAGAGATCCTGGCAAAAATAAACGACTTGGGGATCGGCCCCGAAGGATTGGGAGGAACGACAACTGCGCTGGTAGTGCACATTGAAACGGCTCCCTGCCACATCGCAAGCCTCCCCGTGTCGGTCGCCATCGACTGCCACGCCCACAGGGTGAAAGAGGCGGTTATATAATAATGAAAAAGATCACCACACCGCTAACGGATAAAGTCATCAAGTCGCTAAAGACGGGCGATGAAGTCCTGATATCCGGAGTAGTCTATACCGCGAGGGACGCGGCTCACAAAAGGCTAGTTTTCGACATAAAGAAGCTTCCGCTCAGCCTGAAGGATCAGATCATTTATTACTGCGGGCCTACTCCCGCGATGCCCGGAAGGCCGGTCGGGTCGGCGGGACCCACCACCAGCAGCAGGATGGATGGCTTCACAGAGCCGCTCCTCAAAGCCGGGCTCAAGGGCATGATAGGAAAAGGCCCGAGATCAAGGGAAATAAGGGATCTTATAAAAAAACACAAGGCCGTGTATTTTGCGGCGACAGGGGGAGCAGGCGCCCTGCTCGCGCGGCACATCAAGTCGTCAAAAGTAGTTGCTTACCCCGATCTCGGACCGGAAGCGATCCATGAATTCAATGTCCTGGATTTTCCGGTGATCGTGGCGATTGATATCAAGGGTCACGATATTTTTGAGGAAGGAGTGAAGAAATACAGGAAGAAATGAAATTACCAATAACCAAATTCTCCCGCAGAGCGGGATCCCGCAACACATTATATTTAAATAATAAGGTAGCGGGACAAGTTCCAAGCAAAATCCAATCACCAAAATCCAATAACCAATGGTTTGGTCAATTGATTATTATGTTATTGGTAATTATTTGGTCATTGGCAATTGGTCATTGGTCATTCTCCTTTGCACAGGCAAAGGAGTACGACGGCGTCTGGTTCCTCGGCTTTAACCTTCACACGAAACTTTTCGGCGACGAGAACGGGAAAATGGTGAGGCAGGCGGTCGCGATAGCCGTGGACAGGGAAAAAATAGCAGGAAAAATAATCGGCGACGATGTCGTTCCCGTCGGAGTGATCCCTCCCGGGATGGAGGGCTACGACCCGTCTCTTATCCCCTACCCTCATGACTACGCCCTTGCAAAAAGGCTCATGAAGTCGGCCGGGTATCCGCTGTCCGACGCGCGCCTCAAGCGCGTGACGATACTCATGACCGACGGCGAAAAGACGAG
>CAYHAH010000014.1:0-3857 GCA_964354575.1 uncultured bacterium | reverse complement strand
GGGATTAAGGCTGGCTCCCGGAGCCTGTTCGCCGTCCCGGAGAGTTGTGTCAAATATCTTTATCTTTTTCATAGAGCCATGGATTCTATCACTTGAGACCGGAAATCTCAAGGGCGGAGCTTATATCCCGCTGACGGAAAGGCTTAAGATCAGCAGGGACGGGGCTCCGATGCTGCCGTTATGCGGGAAAAACATGAGGTCCGAACCTATTTCCTCGATATGGCCTAATACATCAAGTATGTTCCCAGCGATCGTCATCCCTCTTACCGGCCTGGAGATCTTGCCTTTCTCTATCAGGAAGCCCGAAAAGCCGATCGAAAAGTCGCCGGAAATGGGGTTTATCGTGTGAGCTCCCATTATGTTCGTCACCAGGAATCCTTTGGATATCCCGCTCATTATTTCTTCCTGCGTCTTGAAGCCCGGTTTTACATATAAGTTGGTCGGCTGAATTTCAGGCTGGGACTTGAATGAGCTCCTGAATGAATTGGCCGTTGATGACTTTCCGCTTTTTTTCGCGGAATAAGAATCGTGAAGGAATGACTTCAAGTTGCCATCATTTATAATTATCGTCTCTCCTGTCGGGACACCTTCGTCGTCGTAAGGCACCGAAGATGTGCCCTGTTTCAGGATGCCGGAGTCGATAAGATTAAGCTTTATTGATGCTACCCGTTTATCCATGGCGTTCGCGAAAAGCGATTTGCCTTTCTGGGCGGATTCGGCCGAAAGGGCAGGGGATATCGCGGAAACAAGTGTCGATCCGGCATACGGGGACAATAGGACCTGCGACCTCCCGCTTTTTTCCTGTTTCGCTCCGAGCATCATCGCGGCTCTTTTTGCGGCTTCCTCTCCGATGTATTTTGGGTCAAGATCCTTGAAGGAGGTCGAGAATTTGAGCCATGAGCCGCCCTCCATCAGCCCGCTCTCTTCCGCGATCACGTCAGCAAAGGCTCCGCAGACGGCTTTTTCATATAGAATATTGATGCCTTTGGTATTGGCTATGACGGTAGTTGAAACGGAATCCGAGTACGATATCTTTTCGCTCTTTTTCACTCTCTTATCAAAAGAATAGGCGGCCTTTTCCGTTTCAAGCGCGAGCTTCAGCTTGTCTTCCAGTTTCGTCTCGATTATGTCTTTATCGACCAGATCGATCGATCTTGCCTGGACCTTTGGCTCGGGGAATCCGATGTTTACATCGGGTAATGAGCTTTTTGAGTTTTCCACGGCTTGGTCGATCATGATCTCTATCGCGTGTTCGTCCAGGTCGGCTGAGTATGCGAACCCCGGCTTTTTGTCCTTTATGATCCTGAGGGAGAGGCCGCCTTCTTCCACATTGTCCATGGATTCGATCTTCTGGTTTATGACATCGATCTTCAGCTCTCTCCTTGAGCTGATGTACACCTCCGCTTCATCAGCTTTTGTCTTCGTTTTTTGAAGGATGTTTTTGGCGAGGTCTTTTGTTATAAGCATTGAACTGCGGTTATTGCCGTTATGTTCACTATGTCGTCGGCGCTGCAGCCGCGGGAGAGGTCGTTGATGGGCTTTGCTGCGCCCTGAAGGATGGGGCCCAGGGCTGTCGCTCCGCCGATCCTCTCCGTTATCTTGTAGCAGATGTTTCCCGCATCGAGGTCTGGGAATATCAAAATATTCGCTTTTCCCGCCACTTTTGAGTCTGGCGCTTTCATTTTGCCGATCGAGGGGACCAGAGCTGCGTCCGCCTGCAGTTCCCCGTCTATTAAAAGTTCGGGCCTTTTGCTTTTTACTATATTTGTGGCGGAAGCGACCTTATCCGCGTCCGGATGGCTTGCGCTTCCTTTGGTCGAGAATGAAAGCATCGCCACCTTCGGATCCCTGCCCACGAGCTTCCTGAAAGAATCCGCCGTGGCCATTGCAATGTCAGCGAGCTGATCCGCCGTCGGGTTGGGGTTTACTCCGCAGTCAGCGTAGAAAAGAAGCCCGTCGATCCCGAATTCCTTTTTTGGCGTGATCATTACGAAAAAGCTTGAGATAAGGTTTATTCCGGGGGCCATTCCGACGCAGTGAACCGTCGCTTTTATCGTATGTGCGGTGGGATGAGTGGCTCCGGTCACCATTCCGTCCGCATCGCCGGATCTTACCATCATCGCTCCGAAGAAGGCATAATCCGCCGACATTGTTCTTCTCGCATCTTCAGGGGTCATCCCTTTCTTCTCTCTCAATTTATGGTATTCGGAGGAATATTTGTCAAGATCAACGGACTTCAGGGGGTCGATCATTACGGCATCGGATATGTTGACATTGTTCGCCTTCGCGAGTTCGCTGATTTTTTCCTCATTGCCGATCAGGATTATTTTTGCGAGATGACTCTTTGAGATTATCTCAGTCGCTTTTAGCGTCCTTACGTCGTTCGTTTCAGGAAGGACGATCGTCTTTTCTAGTTTTCTCGCCTTGTTCCAGGTATCCTGGATAAAGTCCATTTCAGATCCTTTCCGTTAAAAAGGCACCGCTTCTTTGAGTCCCGGCCTGTTCAAGCTTGAAACGTAGTTTTCCAGGTCTTTTTTCGTCAATATTTTTTTCTCTTTGAGCTTTTCCAGGAACTTCATCCATATTTGGTATGTAAGTTCGGAGTCCCCTATGGCCCTGTGGCGGTTCGAGATCTCGAGATTGAAATATCGCGCCACGGTCGGAAGCTTATGGTTATCAAGGTTCGGCAGGATGTCCCTGGAGATCATCAGGGTGCAGACAATGAAATTATCGATGTCTTTGTTGAGCCACTTTTTTATATTGTTCTTCAAGAAGGAAGTGTCAAAATCCGCATTATGCGCGACGACAATGCTGTTCCCGATAAAATTGACGAACTTGGAAATGACCGGCTTGATAGGCAGCTCGCCGATCAATATGTCCTGGGTTATGCCTGTCAGGTCCGTGATGTTCGGGGGAACGGGTCTTTCGGGTTTTACAAGCTTGTTGAAGATGTCTTTTATCTCTTTGTTCTCGACTTTTATCGCGCCGATCTCTATTATTTCATCCGTGGCCGGATTAAGCCCTGTCGTTTCAATGTCCACTATCACATAAGAAAGGTTTTCCAGGTCGCCGAGACGCGATCTGGCGCGGCTTAAAAATTTAAATTCCTTTTCCAGCCTGATAAATTCTTCGTCTTTGATTATGTCTGTCATATTTCCGTCAGCTTGTAGTTTCTTGTCCCGATACCAAGGCTTTCAGCATAACTTAATTGCACCGACCAGTCAATATCCGGATAAATTTCCCTGAACTTGTCTTTTGATGCGCTTTGTTTGTTGACCAGGTCAACGCTCGCCTGATCTATCGCGACGGGATCGTATGACGCGAGCAGTCCGATATCCGGGACAACGGGAGGATCGTTAAATGCGTAGCAGTCGCAATTCGGTGTTACGTCCGTCAAAAAGCTGAAGAAGGCCATTTTGCCTTTCTTGTCCTTCCACACGCCGTAAAAATACTCGGCCAATTTTTCCTGGACGGAAGACGAGCTTCCCGACCATGAGGGCGCGACTGCGCCAAAATTGCAGCTGGCTATGCACTCTCCACAGCCTATGCAATTGCTTTTGTCTATCACGGCTTTATTGTTTTCCATCCTTATCGCGGATGTGGGGCACCACCTGACGCAGCAGCCGCATGCCGTGCATTTTTCCCTGTTTATGTCGGGGCGCACGTCGGCGTGCATCATCTGTTTCCCGGCCCTTGAACCAAGTCCCATGCCTATGTTCTTCAGTGCGCCGCCGAATCCTGTCAGATCATGTCCCTTGAAATGCGTCAAAACTATCAGGCTGTCCGCATGGAAGGCGGCGGCTGCGATTTTGACCTCCTTAAAATGCTTTAAATTGACCGCGACCTGGACGGATTCC
>CAYHAH010000013.1:0-4471 GCA_964354575.1 uncultured bacterium | reverse complement strand
CGACCACGCAAAAGAATTGGACATGAAGATCCCTGATCACCCGATCATGTTCATTAAGCCGTCGACATCGGTGATCGGCAGCGGCGATGCGATAATCTATCCGCCGCAGACAAAGAATCTCCACTACGAGGGTGAGCTCGCCATAATTATCAAAGACACATGCAGGAATGTGCCAAAGGCCGAGGCATCCAAGCATATCAAGGGCTACACCTGCGCGAACGATGTTACCGCCCGCGATCTCCAGAATATCGACGGCCAGTGGACAAGAGCGAAGTCATTCGACACTTTCTGCCCTCTCGGGCCCAAGACCGTTTCAAAAGTCGATCCGACGAACCTCAAAATTCAGACTCGCGTGAACGGAATCGTCAAGCAGGATTCGAACACAAAGGAAATGATATTTGATGCGTTCGAACTTGTCTCGTTCGTTTCTTCCGTCATGACCCTCCTTTCGGGTGATATAATCATTACCGGCACGCCTCCGGGGGTGGGACCGCTCCAGATCGGGGACACAGTTGAGGTGGAGATCGAGGGAATAGGGATCCTGATGAATACTGTAATTATGTAGGGACAGCCTTTATGGCTGTCCGAAATCACGGACAGGGACAAGCCCTGTCCCTACAATTTTGGAGGTTCGCAAATGGAAAACATAACATTTGATCATTTTAAAGGAATGGACCTGAGAGTGGCCGAGATCAAGTCCTGTGAGGACATTGAAGGAGCGGACAAGATCTACAAGCTGACCATTGATATGGGAGAAGAACGGGTAGTGGTCGCAGGCATTAAACAGTTCTACACAAAAGAGGAGCTGATAGGAAAAAAAGTAGTTGCTGTCACTAACCTTGAGCCAAAGATCTTGAGGGGGGTGACCTCCCACGGAATGATCCTTGCGGCGTCAACTGTCGATAAATCCTCTTTGACCCTGGTAACCGTCGATAAAGACATCCCAAATGGCAGCAAAGTCTCGTAAGCCGATAAACACTTTCCTTTTTGAAAACCTCTCTCATCTGAAGGGTATCCGGCATTTTGTCTCCACAAGGCACGGAGGAACAAGTAAACCGCCTTTTGACACGCTGAATCTGAGCTTCAACGTGTCGGACGATCCGAAGAACGTTCTCCGAAACAGGAAACTTCTGACCGAAGCTCTGGGGATCGACATCGAAAGCATGACCACTGCAAAACAGGTCCACAATAACAAGATAGCCGTCGTGACGGGAAAAATGCGCGGAAGGGGGGCAAATGACCTGGAGTCAGCCCTGGACGGGATCGACGCCATGATCACCAATGTTCCCGGCATATTGCTGATGATACAGGCGGCCGACTGCGTACCGCTTCTTTTTTACGATCCAGTGAAAAAAGTGATTGCTGCCGCCCACGCCGGCTGGCGCGGCGCTGTGCTGAAGATCGCCCGGAACACGGTCAAAAGCATGGTCAACAAATACAAGTCGGAGCCTTACAATATATATGTAGGGATCGGCCCTTCGATCGGCCCCTGCTGTTACGAGGTGGGCCGCGAGGTTATTCAGGAAGCGAAAGAAATGATAACGACCAGGAACGGCTCGAGTTATTTTGACCTGTGGGAAGCGAACAAAAGGCAGCTGATCGGATCCGGGGTTCCTTTGTCAAACATTGAGGTTCCTCGTATCTGCACGCACTGCAGCAGCGACACTTTCTTTTCCTCAAGAGCGGGCAAAGGCATTACGGGAAGGTTTGGGGCAGGGATAATACTGGTTCATTAATGCAAGTTGTCCTCTTTGATTCACGATAGATAAAGTGAGGGGAAAATGAGCGATATCTCAGTAAATCATTTCAATCGTTATGATATAAACCCGATAAATGTTGGCGGGAGGTTCTCTCCAGATGAAGTAACGGCAAATGGAGAGGCTTTTACAAAAACTTTTCTGAACGCTGATACAAAAGTACAACGGGAGATCCTAAAGCAACTGACCCCGGAAGCAAAACAAAAACTTTTTGAAGTGGTAAAACAGAAATACATGCTCGAAGCCAGAAAGGAAAACGGGGACATCAGGACCCTGGATTCCTGCATATCAGCATTGATCTTGACCAGCGCAAGCATTATAGGAAATATGCACCCCTGCGGGGATTACAAGGAACTTTCGGTCAATGTAATGAAATTCATGCATAAGAATATTAAATATTTTGCATCATTAAATGAATATCAAGAAAATCCCCAAAGGGCGGAACAAAGATTGCAACATCATTTGGACGGTGGTCAAGTGCTGGCAGAAGGCAACTACAATGGCTGCGGAGAAGCCGTAAAATTATTCGAATGCCTCTATAGCGAGGCCACCTCCCAGAATAAAGGGTTTAGAAATGTTGAATGCAATTATATAAGTTCGTTCAATAAGGCCTGGGCAACTCCGGAGAATTTGAAAAGCGGCGAGAGCCCTCCGGGCCATGCAATGGCGGAACTTAGTCAAAATGAAAATGGTAAGCCAATTCTTTTATTTCTTTTGGATACATCCATGTTTGAAGATCCAGTCTTCGATAACAGAATTGTTCAATTTAATGAGCTTGAGAGCATGGCCTTTATTAAACATCCAAATAACAATGGTGAGTACGATAAAGATGTTGGCAAAGGCCCGGAACCCTTTGCGCTTTTTGGGCGAGGGATCAAATACGATCTAATGAGAAATCCGCATGATCCTTACGATTGCTCTACTTCAGACGGTGCCACCAGAATCGCGGTCCGGAACTATATCAATTCAAAAAAATGATCTCACAATAATCTTTCTTTTTCCCTCGTGCAAAATCTTGATCTCCGTTGTATAATAGACAGGTTTTTCACAAAATTTATTTTTTAGAAAGGTGACTAATTTTATGGCAAAGGGCAAGAAAAGATCAGCAAGCAAGAAGTATGTTTACTATTTCGGGGACGGGAAGGCGGAAGGCAACGGCCAGATGAAGGACCTGCTCGGAGGAAAAGGCGCGGGGCTGGCGGAAATGATGAACACAGGAGTGCCGGTACCATCGGGTTTCACCATCACCACAGAAGTCTGCAATATGTTCTATAAGGTTGGCGAAAAAGTTCCAGGTGAAGTCGCAAAACAGCAGGACAAATACATTGAAAAACTTGAAAGATCGATGGGAGCAAAGCTTGGAGACGCGCGAAACCCTCTTCTTGTCTCCGTAAGGAGCGGCTCCAAATTCTCGATGCCCGGAATGATGGACACGATACTTAACCTGGGATTGAACGACGAAACAGTGCATGGCCTGATAACAAAGACAAAGAATGAAAGGTTCGCGTATGACTGCTACAGGCGATTCATCCAGATGTTCGGCGGCGTAGTGCTGGGAATGGAAAAGAACGACTTCGAACACATCATTCAGCATAAAAAAGATGAGCTCGGAATAACTCTTGATACGGAACTGAAGGCGGAAGACCTTAAAGACCTTATATTAAGATACAAGACAGCCGTAAAGGAACATACCGGCAAAGAATTCCCTCAGGATGCCAGGATCCAGCTGGATATGTCAAGGGATGCCGTCTTTAAATCATGGATGAACCCCAGGGCCATCACGTACAGGAAGCTGAATGATATCCCAAACAACCTCGGCACCGCCGTAAACGTCCAGGCCATGGTTTTTGGGAACATGGGCGATGACTGCGCGACAGGAGTTGGATTTACACGGAACCCCTCTACCGGGGAGAACAAGTTCTACGGAGAATACCTTACGAACGCACAGGGCGAAGACGTCGTTGCAGGCATAAGAACGCCTCAACCGATAGTTAAGCTTGAGAAGGAAATGCCGTCAGTCTACAAACAACTCAGGGCGATCACCTTGAAGCTCGAGAAACACTACCGCGACATCCAGGACTTTGAATTCACTATCCAGAAGGGCAAGCTGTACATGCTTCAGACCAGGACTGGAAAGAGGACCGCGCCTGCGGCCGTCAGGATCGCCGTTGAGATGGTCGGGGAAGGGCTCATAAAAAAAGAGGAAGCGATACTCAGGATAGACCCGGCCTCGCTTGACCAGCTTTTGCATCCGATAATAGACCCGAAAGCGAAAGTAAATGTCATAGCAAAGGGCCTCCCGGCTTCTCCCGGAGCCGCCACGGGGATCGCGGTATTTACGGCGGATGAAGCCGTAAAAAGAGCCGGGGAAAAGTCCATACTTGTCCGCAACGAGACCTGCCCGGATGACATTCACGGGATGGACGCGGCGCAGGGGATCCTGACAGCGAGGGGCGGAATGACTTCTCACGCCGCCGTCGTCGCGCGGGGCATGGGAAAATGCTGCGTGGCGGGCTGCGAGGAGATCAGAGTTGACGAAAAAGGGAAAAAATTCAGCGTAAAGGATGTTACCGTCAAGGAAGGCGACTGGATCACGCTTAACGGCACTACAGGCGAGGTAATACTTGGCAAGGTGCCGACGATCGAGCCAACGCTTTCAGGAGAGTTCGGCCAGCTCATGAAATGGGCTGATTCGTTCAGGAGCATCGGCGTCC
>CAYHAH010000012.1:0-6480 GCA_964354575.1 uncultured bacterium | reverse complement strand
GTCCCGAGGTCCGGCTGCTTGAATATCAGGATGAAGGGTATCGCGACGATCACTAGCGGCGGAATAAGGTTCAGGATGCTTTTTATCTCCCCGCGCCTCTCTCCCAAAAAAGAGGCGAGAGCTATCAACAATACCAGTTTTGATATCTCGGACGGCTGAAAAGATATTGGCCCCAGCGAAAGCCATCTTTGAGCGCCCAGCATCGTGAATCCCCTGAACAGCACTATTAAAAGGAATGCGATCGATATGCCGTACAGGACCCATGCGCCGCTCTTCAGGTGAGAATAATCCAGGTAGGCGAAGATCGAAAGCCCCGCCAGTCCGATCACGAAAGCGATCAACTGCCTCTTTGCGTAATAAAAAGCGTCGTCACCCTCGCGGGACCGCTGGGAAAAAGTGCAGCTGAATATCATCATGATGCCGATCAATATCAGGAGGCCGACGCTTATCCATAAAAGGATATCGGAGTGTTTTAACATTCTCAAATTCAGCATTTGATCATCCTTGAGAGAGCTCTATCGCTTTCAGCAGCGCCTTGGCTTTGTTCACCGTCTCTTCGTATTCTTTTGAGGGAACGGAATCGGCGACGATACCAGCTCCTGCCTGCACGTAAGCAGTGCCGCCTTTCATTAATATCGTCCTGATCGTGATGCACGTATCGAGGTTCCCGTAGAAATCAAAATAACCCACCGCGCCGGCATAAGGGCCCCTTCTCACGTTCTCAAGCTCGTCGATTATCTCCATTGCCCTCACCTTGGGCGCGCCCGTGACCGTTCCCGCGGGAAAAGAGGCGGCTATGAGGTCGAAAGCGTCCTTCCCCTGCTTAAGCTCTCCGGTGATGTCGGACACGATGTGCATCACGTGCGAGTATTTTTCCACGACCATGAGCTCGTTTATCTTCACGCTGTTGAATTTGCAGACCCTTCCCAGATCGTTCCGCCCGAGGTCCACGAGCATTATGTGCTCCGCTTTTTCCTTCTCGTCGGAGAGGAGCTCTTTTGCCAGGGCCGCGTCCTCCGCTTCGTTCTCTCCCCTTCTCCTTGTTCCGGCAATGGGGCGGATGTTGGCGACATTGCCCTCGAGGCGCACCATCGTTTCCGGCGAGGAGCCGACAAGCTCCATGTCCCCGAACTTGAGATAGTACAGGTAAGGCGACGGGTTCAGCGTGCGCAGGCGGCGGTAAATGTCGAACGCATTGCCTTTTGTCCTTGTCTCGAACCTCTGCGACGGCACGACCTGTATCACGTCGCCGCTCCTGACGTATGACTTGGCCTTTTCCACGACCGCCTCGAACTCCGCCCTGCTGAAGTTCGAGCTCACTTTCAGTCCTGTTTTCTTTGCTTTCCTGAGTTCAACGCTTTTTCCCCGCTTCGCGAGCTTTGAGGCGAGAGCGTCTATTTTTTTGACCGCGGATTCATATGCCTTTCCGGGGTCGCCTTCCACATGGACGTTGGAGATAAGGATGATCTTGTGCTCAACGCGGTCGAATGCCGCGAAAGTGTCCGTCAGAAGGAACTGCATGTCCGGCATCTTAAGGTCATCGGGGTTCTTATCGGGAAGCTTTTCCAGGAACCTGGCGATATCGTAGCTGAAATACCCGACAAGCCCGCCGTGGAACACGGGAAGCCCCTTTATCTTGACCGGCCTGTATCTCGACAATATTCTTTTGAGCTCCTCAAGCGGGTTGCCTTCTTTCTTTGTTATCTTTTTCCCCGAGACGATCTCGATCTTTTTTCCTTTGCTCCTGACGATCATTACGGGAGCGCAGCCGAGGAACGAGTATCTTCCTATCTTATCCCCTCCTTCGGCGCTTTCAAGCAGGTATGAGTATCGGGAAGACCCTGCGATCTTCTCGAACGCCGAAACGGGCGTCTCCCTGTCGGCGATCATCTCCCTGTATACGGGGATAAGATTGCCTTTTTTGCAAAGCTTTAGGAATTCTTTCTTATTTGGATAATACATATTTTCAGCTTTCACTATTGCGAGCCTATTTAAAAAGGATCACCACGGCGATGATCATCAGGTAAACCGCGAACGCTTTCCTGAGTATCATGTCGGGGATCGGCGCAACAATGTACGCGCCCAGAAAACCGCCCAGCAAAAATCCGATGGCCGCATATAGTGCAACATCGATGACCACGTTCCCGCTGTAGTAATATTTTAATACGGCGAGAAGGCCCACAGGCGGAAGCAGTGCGGCAAGCGCCGTACCCTGGGCCTGATGCTGCGTGAATCCCAGTAAAAAAATGAGGGCCGGTATGATTATCGTGGCGCCGCCGATGCCGAAAGCCCCGGAAAAAATGCCCGCAAGCAGACCCGTGACAAGAGAAAGAACGACGCTGATCTTAACTCCCCCTCCCCTTCAATATAGATTCCGCTATCGCAACATCTTCTTTCGTGGTTATTTTAATGTTTTCGTACGATCCCATGACCATTTTAACAGGAATTCTCATTCTCTCAACAAGCTTTGAATCGTCCGTCGCCCTGTATTTGATCTTTTGCGCCCTCTCATAAGCTTCCTTGATGACGGAGAACTGGAAAACCTGGGGCGTCTGGACAAGCCAGATCGCTCCTCTGTCGAGCGTTCCCAGTATCATCCCATCATCTGAAACGTTCTTTATGGTGTCCTTGACCGGTACTCCGGTGACAGCGGCTTTCGAGGCCCTCGCTTCCGTGACGGCGGCGGAAATGATCTCTTTTGTGACCAGCGGCCTTGCCCCGTCGTGTATCACGACTATGTCATCGTCCGACTCGGGAGTTATCATTTCGATCGCGTTATAAACGGAATCCTGGCGCTCCGGGCCTCCGGCGATGACATTTTTGACCTTTTTTTGATCCTTTAAGAGGGCTTTTGTCAGTTCTATGTCTTCCCTGCCGACGACGATGATGATGTCATCGATGAACTGGCATTCGTCGAAAACGGAAACTGTGACGGACAGGACGGGCTTGCCGTTGATCTCCAGGAATTGCTTTTTAGCGTTCATCCTTTTTCCCGAACCGGCAGCGGGGATGACGGCGGTGACTTTCATAAAACCTCTAATCGTTTGGCGGCTTTTGTCAGTACTTCGCATCCGCCTTTTTTGACAAGGACCATATCCTCTATCCTGAAGCCGCCTGTTCCCGGCAGGTAAACGCCGGGCTCAACCGTTATTACCATTCCTTCCTTGAGTATATCCTTGCTTGACAGCGATACCCGGGGGCCTTCATGGACCTGAATCCCTATTCCGTGTCCGGTGCCGTGAGTAAAATATTTTTCAAGTTGATGTTTCTTCAGCGAGTTCCTTGCGGCTTTATCCACATCTTTTGCCGGGACTCCGTCCCTGACCCTGGCTATTGCGGATTCCTGGGCAGAGAGGACGGCATCATATATTTTTTTGTGCTTTATTGACGGGGCCCCAAGCGAGACCATTCTTGTGATGTCGCTGTTATATCCTTTGTATCTTGCGCCGAAGTCCATGACGATCAGGTCGCCTTTTTTGACATGTTTTTCCGTGGGCTTCCCGTGGGGGTTTGCCGATAACTTTCCGGACGACACAAGCGTTTCAAAAGCAGGCGCGTTCCCCTTGAACGTCTTAATAAGATAATCTATGTGGGCGGAAATCTCCAGTTCCGTCATTCCGGGTTTTATTATCCGGACAACGCAGTCGCAGGTGAGATCGGCTATGAGAGCGGCCTTTTTTATCAGCTCTATCTCGTGTTTTTGCTTTATCATTCTCCTGTCCCTGAGTTCCCTGCTGATCGAATAAAATTTGGCTCCGGGGAAATGAGCTTTCAGTTTATTGAACGATGCCGCGTCCAGCTTGTCGTCTTCATATCCTATGTCTGATGTCTTTTTTCTTTTTAAAATGGTTATGGCGGTATCCAGGAGGGATGTGGTTAGCGGAGCTTCAATGACTTTTATTCCCTTCTTGACTTCCGATCTCGCCTGCCTGGTGTATCTTCCGTCAACGATGAGTATAGAACTTTTGCCGT
This sequence comes from uncultured bacterium, assembly GCA_964354575.1. GTDB lineage: Bacteria > Margulisbacteria > WOR-1 > CAVSGV01 > CAVSGV01 > CAYHAH01. Next base: position 2,508 of record CAYHAH010000012.1, on the reverse strand, counting down.
CAACGATGAGCAAGGCTACGCTGCCGGTAAAGCCTGAGAGATGACGGATGTTCGGTTCGCTTGTGATGATCCTGGTCATTTAATAAGGTCGATCGCGGCTCTAAGTCCCAGAATATAGCTGTTCTTGCCGAAACCGGAGATCTGCCCAGCGGCCACGGGGGCTATGACGGATTTCTGCCTGAATTCTTCCCTTGAATATATGTTAGATAGATGGACCTCAACGGTCGGGATCTTTACGGAAGCTATCGCGTCCCTTATCGCGACGGAATAATGAGTGTATCCTCCCGGATTGATCACGATGGCGCTGTATGTTTTTTTTGCTTTCTGGATAAGGCTGACGATCTCTCCTTCGATGTTGGTTTGAACGCAATCGATCGCGACGCCTTCCTTTTTTGCGATCTTTTTCAGTTCGGTATTGATCCTGTCAAGCGTCACCTTGCCGTAGACTTTCGGCTCCCTGGCTCCGAGGAGGTTCAGGTTCGGGCCGTGGATTATTAATATCTTTTTTGCCATTGCCCGGTTATTATAGCACGAGGGAATAATGGAGGACAATAATGTATTAGGTGATCAGCCGGTCTTCCTGAACCGGGGCGGGTGCTCGCCGTGCTCATTCACGATGTTCTGTAAGTGCGCCGCCTCGCTTTCATGATGGACGATCTCAATAAAGCGACTATCATTGTAGTATGGCGTGCTCTTGAAATTCCCCTCTTTTCCTTTGGACGCTATTACATAATGTCCCCAATCGAAGTTCTGACCGGGAAACAATTCCGGATCCATCCACAGCTTGTCGATCAGCTTCCTGTATACGTTCATGTCGGATAAATTCCACCAGAAGAGATGAAGCACGGCAAGAAATGTGTTCGTCTTTTTCCTTTTGTTCCTTTTGTCGACCTCTAATGCCTTGTTGAATATTTCATATGCCTTGAACCTTAGTTCGGTGGAGAACCGTCTTGAGAAAAACATGTTTATTATATGATGGTAGCCGTTAATATTCGCCTCGGTGGCCGGCTTTTTCTTGGAATCCCTCATTAAAAGGATAATATTCGGGCGGCAAACATCGAGCTTGGAAAACCTGTGGATATATCCGATGCTTTCGGCAAGCATGTCATCAAGTTCCGGTTCGTCCAACAAGCCCTTGTCGTATACAACGCATTGTTTTGGGGCCACAAGCTCTTCAATTTCGTGTTTGTATCTCTTGAATTCGCGCTTCGGCAGCGTTCTTTGCAATATTTCCTCAACCTTGATCCCGCTCGAGAGCCTCCCGTCGGGATGCTTTGTGGTAAAGAACCTGCCGCCGACAGGCACTTTCATGATGAGAACTTTATGGATGTTTGCCATACATTATATTATCCGCAAAAGTCGGAAAGAATTTCATTCACTTGCCATCAAATCTTTGTTATATGGAAAGCGGGGATACGGGGAATAAGGGATGGGGGCTGGGGACAGAGGAATGCGGGAAAGGGGAAAAAAGGAATTTTTTTGTCTTTTCCTGCTTTCCTTTTGCCTCTATCCCTGTTTACCCAGCCTCATTTCCCATATTCCCATATTCCAACATTTCCTTCCCGCCTGTTTTGTGATATAATTACCGTCTGTTTTTATGCAAAACGAAATGAAAAGGACCAGCATTTTCCGGATGATCGGCTCATTCCTGCCGCAGGAAAGAAGCAACAGGTTCATTTTGTATTTCATCGTCCTGGCGGCCATATTGAGCGGGCTTTTCCTTCAGATATTGACCCAGCTGCCGAACGTCGAGACGATAAGCGTATTTTCACCGTCGGAGACAACGGAGATCTACGCTGCCGACGGTACGGTCCTTGCCAAGCTCCACAGGGAAGAGAACAGGTACGTCGTCCCGCTTGAAAAAATATCCCCCATGCTCCAGAAAGCCGTTGTGTCCGTTGAGGACGAGAGATTTTTAAACCACAGGGGCATTGATTTTCAGGGCATCGCCAGGGCCGCCGTCACGAACATTACGAAGAAAAGGATAGAAGAAGGCGGAAGCACCATAACCCAGCAGCTGGCGAGGAACCTGTTCCTTACCAAGAAAAAATCGATAACCAGAAAGATCGCCGAAATTGTCCTTGCCCTTCAGATAGAGAGAAGATACACGAAATCGGAGATCCTGGAGCTGTACCTTAACCAGATATACTGGGGCCATAATACTTACGGCATCGAGTCCGCTTCGCTTGTTTACTTCAACAAGCACGCTGTCGACCTTAACCTTGCCGAAGCTTCCCTTCTCGCGGGCATAATCGAGGGCCCCGAGAAATTCTCTCCTCACAAGAACATGGAAGGCGCAAAGCAGAGGCAGGCCTCGGTCCTTTCAAAGATGGTCGAGCTGGGAATGATAACCGAGGCATCCGCGAACGCGGCCGGGAAATACCCGCTGGCCCTCTCCACCGAGACTCCGAACAAGTATAAGTTCGTTGCGCCCTATTTCACGACTTATGTGATCAACCAGCTGATCGACAAGTACGGCGAATACACCGTATATAACGGAGGCCTGAG
>CAYHAH010000011.1:0-2923 GCA_964354575.1 uncultured bacterium | reverse complement strand
GCGGGCAACACAATAATAATGGTAACGCATGAACAGGACATCGCGGCGTATGCTTCCCGTGTATTGCAGCTTCAGGACGGCAAGATCGTCTCCGACAAAAAACAGGCCGAGACGGTCAAGGTAAAAGTCCCCGAATTGCCCCAGGAAAAAAGCGGCCGCTGCCGTTTATTATGCTTTGCGGAAATAAAGAATTACGTGTTTGAGGCGCTCAATTCGATCGCCAACAACAAGCTCCGTTCTTTCCTTTCCATTCTCGGCGTAATGATAGGCGTCGCGGCGGTAATAACCATGCTTGCGCTTGGCACGGGAGCCAAAATGAGCATGGAGAAGACGCTGTCGTCGCTGGGCACCAACCTTTTAAGCATTCGAATACAGAGAAGCCAGGGCGGGATATCCATGGGCATGGACTCTCCGACCAGGTTCAATTTTGACGACCTAGCCGCCCTGCAAAAGATAGACACGCTGCAGTACGTGGTGCCGTATGTGCAGGGCCGCGGGCAGGCGGTGAGCCAGGACAAGAACTGGAGCACTTCCATACTCGGCGCATCGGCGGATTTCCCGGCTCTTCGCGACATGAAGCTGCAGATGGGCAGGTTTTACACCGCCGCTGAGGCGAATACCCGCGGAAAGGTGGCGGTAATAGGGCAGACGGTGCTGGACAATCTTTACGGGGGAGCTAACCCGATAGGGCAGACGATAAAGATCGATAAAGTCAATTTTACTGTCATCGGGGTGTTCGAGGCGCAAGGCGGCGGCGGATTTCAAAATCCGGATGACAGGATAGTGATACCGATCAAGACGGCGATGTACCGCCTGCTTGGGGTCGATTATATTTCATATTTCGACGTAAGGGTAAGGAACAAGGAAGACATCCCGGACGCGCAGGACGCGATAGTGAAAGAGATAATGCGTGTTCACCGGATGCAGGAATCGCAGAGGCAGTCCATAAACATATTCAATATGGCGGACATCCAGGCGGCGGCAAGTTCGGTCATAACCACATTATCCATACTTCTGGGCGCCGTGGCGGCGGTCAGCCTGCTTGTGGGCGGCATCGGAATAATGAACATAATGCTTGTCATGGTGATGGAGAGGACGCATGAGATAGGGCTTCGCAAAGCGCTTGGGGCGCAGAGGAGCGACATACTCATTCAATTCTTGATCGAAGCGGTCCTGATATGTTTTCTGGGCGGGATCATCGGGATAATTTTCGGTTCTGTCATATCGATCCTTCTTTCAACGCTGGCCAACTGGACGACATATATTTCGTCCGGGTCGATAATCCTTTCGTTCACTTTTTCGGTGGCGATCGGTATTATTTTCGGCCTCTGGCCGGCGATGAGAGCGTCAAAGATGCTGCCGATCGAAGCGTTAAGGTATGAATAGCAAGATCACATCCGCAGGAAAATTATTGAGCAGCCCTGTAAGCCGGATCCTGTATTTGTGTAGTCATCTGTCTTGATCTGACATCACTGCCAGATTCTTTGCGGCCCACTCGGGATCATAACGCCAAGTGCCGGCTTTCCCTGTTTGGCCTTGCTCCGGGTCGGGTTTTCAGCACCTCCGGTTGCCCGGAAAGTGTGGGAGCTCTTACCTCCCAATTTCACCATCGCTCTTGGCCCTTTAGGGGTCGGTGAGCTGTGTATTTTCTGTTGTACTTTCCGTCGCATCGCTGCGCCCAGCCGTTAACTGGAACCCTGCACTTCGGAGTCCGGACTTTCCTCCCCGACCGAAGGTCGGGGCGACTACCCGGGCTGCTCAAGATACATTATACTGTTATTTGATCAATTTTAGAAGAGGGGACGTTCTGACGTGAAGGTCCAGACCTTCGTTAGCCATTTTGTCAGCGTGCTCGTTCTTGTCCCTTGTCACGTGCTTTATCGAAAAATCCTTCATCCTCTCGATCAATGTAAGCACATGATAATGCAGCGGCACAAGGTTATCGTGCTTCACTTTATATTCGCCGTTCAGCTGCTTAACAAGGAGCTCGCTGTCCGAAAAAAAACTGGCCGACTTAAAACCCCTTATGAGGGCCTCTTCGAGTCCCCGTATGAGGGCAAGGTATTCGGCCATGTTATTTGTCGATCTGCCGATGTAAGCGCCGATCTCTTCGATGATCTTCGGCCCGTCTTTTATCACGATGCCTATCCCTGCCGGACCGGGATTTCCCCTGGCAGCGCCGTCGATATATATTTCGATCGCCATAACGCCGGAAAGTATACCATATTGTTTTGACCTTTGAAATAGAGTAAAATTGCCCCGTGTCTCGTGAAAAATTCATGGGGGCCGCGCTGAAAGAAGCGCAAAAAGGGTACAAAAAAGACGAGGTTCCGGTCGGCGCCGTTGTTGTGGTTGACGGAAAGATCGTCTCGCGGGCGCACAATTTAAGGGAATCGCTCATGGATCCAACGGCGCATGCGGAGATACTGGCAATCAAAAAGGCCGCAAAAAAGCTCGGCGGATGGAGATTGAGCAGGGCGACTTTATATACTACTCTTGAACCGTGTCCCATGTGCGCCGGAGCTATAGTGCACTCAAGGGTGAAAGAGCTTGTCTACGGCGCTGACGACCCGAAGGCGGGGGCATGCGGAAGCATAATGAACGTTGTTGCTTCCGGGCATCTGAACCACCGGGTGCGGGTAATATCAGGTGTGTTAAAAAAAGAAAGTTCAGAGATACTTCAGAAGTTCTTTAAGAAACTGAGATCAAGGAAGTAGAGTAAGGAGAGGTGGCCGAGTGGTTGAAGGCGCACGCTTGGAAAGCGTGTATACCGCAAGGTATCGTGGGTTCGAATCCCATGTTCTCCGCGACACCCCCCTCACCCTTTAAAGTCAGAAATTTTGAATAATCTCCAATAAATGATAAAATATTTAGGAAACTCAATCTGTTATATTTTTTTAGAATAGAATCTGGAGTTCATATG
>CAYHAH010000010.1:0-2971 GCA_964354575.1 uncultured bacterium | reverse complement strand
CAAACTTCTCGAAGCCCAGCGGCTTGAGCAGAGGACAAAATACGATATTGAGATGATAAGGGAGATGGGTTACTGCAGCGGCATTGAGAACTACTCCAGGCATCTTGACGGGAGAGCCCCCGGACAGCCGCCGGGGACGCTCCTTGATTATTTCCCGAAGGATTTTCTGATGGTGATAGACGAATCGCACGTGACCATTCCGCAGGTCAGGGGGATGTACGAAGGCGACAAGTCAAGGAAGAACGTGCTCGTTGAATACGGTTTCAGGCTGCCCTCCGCGCTGGATAACAGGCCGCTCAACTTCGAGGAGTTCAAGCAGCACATGAACCAGGCGATATATGTTTCGGCTACGCCTACGCCGTATGAGATCGGCAGGTCGTCAAGGGTCGTCGAGCAGATAATCAGGCCCACGGGGCTAATCGATCCTGATGTCACGGTCAAGCCCACTAAGGGGCAGGTGGACGATCTGCTTTCTGAAATAAAGACAGTAATAAAGAGAAAAGAAAGAGTGCTGGTCACAACTCTCACCAAAAGGATGGCGGAGGACCTTGCCGAGTTCCTGAGCGATAAAGGGATCAAGGTCAGGTACCTGCACTCGGACGTGGAGACGCTCGACAGGATCGACATTTTGAGGGGGCTGCGGCTGGGGGAATTCGACGTCCTCGTGGGGATAAACCTTCTGCGCGAGGGACTTGATTTGCCAGAAGTTTCCCTTGTTGCTATACTTGATGCGGATAAGGAAGGATTTCTCAGGGCCGAAACGTCACTGATACAGACGATCGGCAGGGCTGCGAGGAATATCTCCGGAAGGGTGATTCTTTACGGCGACGAAATAACCAGGTCGATGAAAAGCGCCCTGGGGGAGACCGAGAGAAGAAGGAAGATCCAGCTCGAATACAACAAAAAGAACAAGATAAAGCCGAAGACGATAGTTAAGGACATAAAGGACATAAACGAGAATATCAGGCTTGTTAAAAAGGAAGAGATCAAAAAGCTGAAGGATTTTGTTCCAAGGGCCGAGCTGCCCGACCTGATAAGGGCGATGGAAGAGGACATGCTGGCTGCCGCGACGGCGCTTGAGTTCGAGAGAGCCGCGGAGATAAGGGACAAGATATCCGCATTGAAGGAGGCGTTTAAATGACCGATTTCGGGATGGTCTTGACCGCAATGGTCACGCCGTTCAAACCGGACGGCTCAATGGATTACAAGAGGGCGGCTGAGCTGGCGAATTACCTGGCGGAGAACGGCTCCGACGGTCTTGTCGTCCACGGTACTACGGGAGAATCGCCCACTCTTACTCACGAGGAAGAATACGAGCTTTACAGGGTTGTGAAAAAAGCCGTCGGCGGAAAAGTAAAAATAATCGCCGGAACAGGATCCAATTCCACCGCAACATCGATCAAATCGACAAAAGAGGCTGAAAAAATAGGCGTTGACGGGATAATGATAGTCGTCCCTTATTACAACAAGCCGTCGCAGGAAGGGATGTACCTGCACTACTCCGCGGTCGCGGGCGCAACAAAGCTCCCGATCATCATTTACAATATACAGGGCAGGACGGGCGTCAACATGACGGCCGACACCGTGGCCCGCCTTGCGAAGATCAGGAACATTGTAGGGATCAAAGAGGCGAGCGGAATAATGGACCAGGTTTCGGATATCAGGCGGAAAACCCCGAAAGAGTTCCTCATTTACAGCGGGGATGACGACAAAACTCTTGAGATAATGAAAAGGGGAGGATGCGGGATCATAAGCGTCGCTTCCCACATCGCCGGCAGGGAAATAAAAAAAATGTGCGAAGCCTACCTGTCGGGCAGGGTTGACGAGGCCGAGAAAATAAATGAGAGGCTCTCGCCGCTCTTCAAAGTGCTTTTCATAACGACGAACCCGACACCCGTCAAAGCCGCTCTCGCGATGATCGGCCAGCCCGCGGGAGGATTGAGGCTTCCATTGATAGAAGCGAACGGATCGGAAAAAGAGCAGATCAGGAAAGTCCTAAAAGACCTTAAGTTCATATGAAGAAACTTCTCCTTCACACCTGTTGCGCCCCGTGTTTATCAGGAGCAAATAAAGCTCTTATGGAAGAGGATCTTGACGTGACGAGTTATTTTTATAATCCAAACATACATCCGGAGATCGAATTTGCAAGGCGCGTGGAAGCTTTGAAAAAGTATTTCTCCGCAAAAGGCATCAATGCGGTAATCATTGAAAAATACGATATCGGATCATTTGAAAGGGAAGCCGTGGATAAGGATGGCGACAGATGCGGCAATTGTTACAGGATGCGGCTTGAGGCGGCGGCCGGTTATGCGAAACAGAACAAATATGACTTTTTCTCAACAACGCTTCTGCTCAGTCCTTATCAGAAGCATGATCTAATAAAAAGCATCGGCGAGGAGACATCGAAAAAGCACGGCATAGGATTTTATTACAGAGATCTCAGGCCCTTTTATATCGGATCTGTCAGGATATCAAAAGCAATGGGTCTTTACAGGCAGAAATATTGCGGATGTTATATAAGCGGGGGGATGAAGAATGAGCAAGTTAGTCTCGCTTCTTAGCAAAGAACCTTTTACCCTTATTGTCATGCTTCCCGAGAATTCCGTGGAAATGGCAAAAGCGGCGGAAGAAGCCGGGGCGGGCGCCATCTGCATGAATTATTCGGATGATAAGGGCGCGATACGGGAGATAATCGAGGCGGTGAAGATCCCCGTGGGAATGTCCCTTGGCGAAAATATTTTATCGGAAGCCGAAATGAAAGATTTTAAAAAATCGGGTTTTGATTTCATAGATATCCCCTCGAACGACGCGCCCGACCATCTTCTTAAGAAGGGCAGCTTCGGAAGGATAATAGCGCTCGGCCCGGATTACGGCGAGCTTGACCTCACGAAGCTTTCCGACAGGCCGATCGACGGGCTGGATGTGGCTGTGACGGCTCCGGAAGAATACGGGAAGGATATGAACGTCGGCG
>CAYHAH010000009.1:0-16025 GCA_964354575.1 uncultured bacterium | reverse complement strand
TCTTATCATGAAGTGAACCTCTACCATCCTCTAAGCCCGCTTGTAAAGGATGCCGTCGCAAGGATCAGCAATTTATCAAATCGATATAAAATTTATCCGGGCGCGGCGACGGCGGAAGAGATCTTCAATAAAGCCCAGATCTTATACAGCTCCGGGGATTTCAAGTCTGCCGGAGCGACATACCTTAAGATCGTGACGAGTTACAAAAAAAGCAATCTCTGGGAAGAGGCGCTGTATAAGCTGGCTCTTTGCGATTATAAGAGAAAAAGATTGACCTCCGCGATAACAAGGTTCAAGCTCTGCGTGCGTCAGGGGGGGGATTTTGCGGACGCCGCGCAGTTTTACATTGCTTTTACCTACGGCAAAGCGGGTTATTTTTATCAGGCGCTGGACTGCCTGAACAAGGTGGTGACCAATTACCCGACCTCGCCGTACGCCGATGATGCCGCATATTATCTCGGCTATTATTACGAGCTCAACGGCTTCAAGGATACAGCACTTGAATATTACAATAACTTTGCCCAGCAGTATCCGAAAAGCGATTTCCTGGATGATGCTTATTGGAGGATAGGAAGAATTTATTATTTCAAAAAGGATTATTCCAAAGCCTGCGACGCTTTTTCGAAAGCGATCTGGTCCTGCAGCAGCGGCGACTGGCTGGACGCCTGCGCATACTGGAAAGCCATGGCGCAGGAAAAAATGGGGAACAAGCTGGATGCGATATCTTCATACCAGTTCGTCATGGGAAGGTATGACCATACCTATTACGGCTACAGGGCAAGGGAAAAACTGACCGCCCTCGGCGTTCCAAACGCTGAACCGGCCGTCGAAACCCGCGGAAACGAAGCTGCGGATACCATAAGCGAAGGAGCGTTCGCCCAGACCCCTCTGCCCGATGTCCAGGCATTCATTGAAGAGCCGCTGCCGTTCGAGCCGGGGATCGAGGATGTGGCGGCCACAAGCGAGGGTTCATCCGTCAAGGCTTTTGACGTGAGGGAACACTTCAAGAAATACACGGAGCTTATGGCCGTGGGTTTCTATGAAGAAGCCGCAAAAGAAGCCGCGGTGCTCGTCGCAGTTTCTCCCGCAGACAAGAAAATGTCGGCGAAGCTTGCGCTTGCCACGGCAAACCTCGGGGCCGGACAGATAAAAGATTCGATACTTTACGCGGAAATACTCTGCAACAACGCGATAATATCAGGCACCTCCGGCCAGCTGCCCGCGGCCATGTGGCACCTCGCATACCCGAAAGGTTATTATAAATATGTAAGAGAATACGCGAACGAATTCGGGCTTGAGGAAAGCCTCGTGCTGGCGGTAATAAGGGAAGAAAGCCGGTTCAACCCGAAAACCCTTTCCTTTGCGAATGCGCGGGGACTCATGCAGATAATTCCCCCAACCGGACGAAGCGTTGCCAGGCTGGTCGGAATAAAGTCATACTACACGAACAAGCTTCATGATCCGGATACCAACATCAAGATGGGATGTTACTACCTGTCCCAGCTGCTGAAGAGATTCGACAATGATAAGGTCATGGCGCTTGCCGCGTACAACGGCGGGCCGCTGAGGGTCAAAAGATGGATGAACAAATGGTGGAATGAAGTGGGGCCGAACATTGATATAGATGAATTTGTGGAAAGCATCCCTCTTTCCGAAACAAGACGTTACGTCCAGAAAGTTATGAAAAGCTATTATGAATACAAGAGGTTTTACAGCGAAAAGTCGCCGGGCATTCCGGTAAAAGGATAATCAGTGAAAGAAGAAAGAATAATAACGATCGAAAGAAAAGAAGAAGACCTGGCTTTCGTCGGCCTCAGGCCCAAAAACCTCGCGAGCTTCATCGGGCAGGATAAGATAAAAGGAAACCTTGTCATCCACATGGACGCCGCAAGGAAAAGGGGCGAAGCCCTGGAACATATCCTCCTGTACGGGCCTCCAGGACTCGGAAAAACTACCCTTGCGAACATCATAGCGAATGAAATGGGCGTCAGCATAAAGATATCTTCCGGCCCGGCCATAGAGAGGCCCGGCGACCTTGCCGCGATTTTAACTAACCTTAAAGACTTCGATATACTTTTCATTGATGAGATCCACCGCCTTAACCGGGCGGTCGAGGAGGTACTTTACCCCGCAATGGAGGATTTCGGCCTGGACATAGTGATAGGCAAAGGGCCTTCAGCCCGCTCCATCAGGCTTGACCTTCCAAGGTTCACGCTGATCGGCGCCACAACAAGGGCGGGGCAGCTCACATCGCCGCTTCGCGACAGGTTCGGGATAACAGCAAGGCTTGAGTTTTACGCGCTCAAGGATCTTGAGGTCATCATAAAGCACGCATCCAAAGTGTTGGGAATAAAGATAAGCGGCGAGAGCGCACAGGAGATAGCGAAAAGAGCGCGGGGAACGCCGAGGATAGCGAACAGGATACTGCGCAGGATAAGGGACTACAGCCAGGTAAAATCCCACGGGAACATCGATCTTGAGGTAACGACGGTCGCTCTCAATAACCTTGACATCGACCAGCTCGGGCTCGACCAGGTTGACAGGAAACTCATGAGGACGATCATCGAAAAATTCAGCGGCGGGCCCGTGGGGGTGGAAACCCTGGCGGCTTCCATATCGGAGGAAGCGGAAACGATCGAAGACGTGTACGAACCGTACCTCATGCAGATCGGCTTCATGGAAAGGACTCCCCGCGGCAGGGTCGCGACCGACGCGGCTTACAGGCATCTGGGGATAGAAAAGAAGGAAACGAAGCAGCAAAGGTTGTTATAAGGCTCAAGTAATACTATAATCATGTCCTGAAAGGAGAATTAAATATGAACAGCTGGTTAAGAAGTCTGGTAATGGCGATAATACTTGCCATCATCTTTACGTGGTTTGCGGTCTCAAACTCGCAGGTCGTGAAAGTTTCCCTTTTGGTCTGGTCTTTTCAGTTTTCGCTTTCGCTTTTGATCCTTATTTCCGTCCTTATCGGAATAATACTTACGGGATTAATAGCTGCAATGGAGCAAACGAAGCTGATCGCAAAGATCGGCGAACTTCAGGGCCAAGTAAAGCACGATGAGGAACTTTTGAAAGGCGAAAAGAAGAAATCTTAATGGCGAAGCGATCGGCAAAAGTACTGCGAAAAACCGGCGAGACGAATGTTTCACTCTCCCTGAACATAGACGGCAAAGGAAAGAGCGCCGTAAAAACAGGCATTCCCTTTTTTGACCACATGCTGACCTTGTTCGCAAAACACGGCATATTTGACCTCAAGCTCACCGCAAAAGGCGATATCGACGTTGATTACCACCACACGGTGGAAGATGTAGGCATCTGCCTGGGAGAGGCGTTCAAGAAAGCTCTCGGCGACAAGAAAGGGATCGCAAGGTACGGTCAGGCGAAGGTCCCGATGGACGAATCGCTGACCGAAGCGATAATAGACATAAGCGGCAGGCCGCACCTCACCTACAATGTGAAGTTCACCAAGACAAAGTTCATCGATTTTGACCTTGAAGTGGTGCGCGAGTTCTTTGAAGCCTTCGTGATGAACGCCGGGATCACGATCCATATCAATCTCCTGCGCGGGCGCAACACGCATCACATAATCGAGTCGATCTTCAAGGCTTTCGCCGTCACGCTGTCAAAGGCCTGCGAGATAAACCCCAGAAAAAAGGGGATCCCCTCAACAAAAGGGATCCTGTAGTATCATCTTCCGTACTTCAGCCGCTCAATCAGGAAATCAGGCAGGTTAGCTTTTCTCATCTTTTCCTGCACAGCCGGGATATTATACTCAACTTTCCTTATTTCAATGGTCCCCGCGTCCGTGTCGAACACGCCGAAACTCGCTCTCGGGTCCGTGTCGCGCGGCTGGCCGACGCTGCCGGCGTTTATGACGACCTTATCGAATTTGGAAGCATCGATGACATCGCCGTCAGTTAGCTGCCAGCTGTCGTATTCGCCTTTTTTGTCCCTGACGATCACAAGAGGTATGTGGAGATGCCCAACGAAACATATTTTCCCCTCCATCAGTTCGATAGTGGCCGCGCCGGTTTGAATGTTGGTGATGTATTCTTCGATATGGTTGCGGAGGCTGCCGTGGACGATCTCAAGATCATCGCACTTCAAGTGTTCGGAAAGACCTTCCAGAAACCTGCGGCTTTCCGGCGTCAGGACCTTTAATGTCCATTCGATCGCTTCACCTGCATCGCCGCTGAAGGAAGCTGTATCAAGCCCTCCGGCGCACGCAAGGTCGTGATTCCCGGCAACGGTCTTGCAGCTAAGACCTCTGATGATCTCAATGCACTCATTGGGGTTCGGGCCGTATCCGACTATGTCGCCGGGGCAGATAAATTCCCGGACATCCTTTAACGCGTCGAGCGCGCACCTCAGCGCCTCCAGGTTCGAGTGGATGTCGGCAAGGATACCGAGTTTCATTGACGGGATTATAACATACTTGCCTGACGGCAGGCAGGTATGTATAATTGAACTTCATGAAATCGCAGGAATTCAAATACAGGAAACTCATAAGCGTAAAAGGATTGGTAAGGAGCGCCGTCATCGAAAAGGAATCGGACCTCCTCATCCTCGCGGAAAAAGCGCTAACCGCTCCCGCCCATGAGATACTCAAGAGAGAACGAAGGGAGCTCGAAGATTACATCGAGAAAAACCCGAAGTTCGCGAAGGCATTCAAGCCGCACATGGTCTCTTTCTTCTCCCCGAAGATAGTAAGGCTGATGTCCTGGGCCGCGAGGCGAGCGAACGTGGGACCGATGGCTTCCGTGGCGGGCGCCATAGCCGAATCGGTCGGAAAAGGCCTACTGAAATATTCGAACGAGGTGATAGTCGAGAACGGCGGCGACATATTCGTTAAAATAAGCAAGCCGAGGAAGATAGGCATTTACGCCGGCAAATCCCCGTTCTCTGAAAAAATTGCGATAGAAATATCGCCTCAGGACACTCCCTTGGGGGTCTGCACCTCCGCGGGAACGGTGGGGCACTCAGTCTCTTTCGGGACCGCCGACGCCGTGATCGTAACGGCCAGATCGTGCGCGCTCGCGGATGCCGCGGCGACCGCCATAGGGAACGTGGTAAAGAGCGAAGAAACGATAGAAGACGGCCTAAATATTGCAAAAAAGATCAGGGGCCTTCACGGCGTTCTCATCATAAAGAATGACAAAATGGGGGCGTGGGGGACGCTGAAGATAGTTTCTATCTAGCCCGCCGCCGCGAACGTGTTGTAAGCATCGGGCATGACATACGCAGGTCCCGCCTCTCCGGCTAAATTCATCGCCTCAGCAAGATTATCCGCTGGAACTATCCCGAACTTCCTGATAACTTCCCTGTCAAGCTTCGATACCCATATGATCTTGAATTTTTCCGCTTTCTTGAAGGCCGAAAGTATCGTGTGTCCGGCTATCGTGAAGCTCCTTTTGAGCTCGTCCTCGATCGCCGCGGCCGACCCCAGGTTCACGTATTTCATGTACTCGCCTGACGGGAACCCCTCGGAAGATTCGCCAAGCAGTATCATCGTCCCGCCTTCTTCAAGCACATAAGAAGCATTCTCCATTGCCTTATGCGACTGGACAAAGTTGAGGTCTTTGGATCCTCCGCCCGCGGAAGCGATGACGAACTTTGCTTTTTTGTCGATCTTGATCTTGAAGCTTGCGTCAAGCGCCTCGCATCCTGCTTCATGCGCGGCGGAAAGCTCTCCGGCAAAAACAGACGATATCCGCCCTGAATCATCCATTATCACGTTGAAGATAAGATCGGGATCGAGCATCTTTGCGGCTTCCAGCATGTCCTCATGAACGGGATTGCCGGCAAGCACTCCCGTGCTAGCTTTTTCGCCGGCGAGACACAGCTTGTGGTTTGCCTGGATGGTCTGGAAGGCGGATATCCCGGGGAGCACCGCTTTCCTGCCTCCGCCGTACCCGGCAAAATAGTGGTATGTGATCGCGCCGGTTAAAATAACATGGTCGGCATCCGCAACGGCCTTGTTGACCTCCACTTTCGTGCCCCTTGAAGTCGTCCCAAGTAAAACAAGATTGCTTTTATCGTTGCAATCGTGGTCGGTCAATCTGATCCTTCGCGCGATATCGTCGCCCACTATTTTGGTGTGCTCGTTCCTTGTGTGCAGGCGATGGGTCCCGCAGGCAAAAACGATGAATATGTCCTTATCCGCGATCCCGATGGAATTTAGTTCATTGATAATTACCGGAAGGAAAACCGTCGCAGCCACGTTCCTTGTCCTGTCGGATACTACTATCGCGACTTTTTCGCCGGGCGCGAATGTTTCATACAGGCTCCTGGATGATATGGGATATTTCAGGACCCTTTTGATCTTTTCTTCTGGGTTTGTTAGAGGAAGGATCTTTTTGCCGGAAAGGACGGAGAGGATGCTTCCCTCTTCCAGCCTTAAGGAAATCTTCTTGCTTCCGTATCTAAGCTCGAGGCTTTTCACAAATCGCGGACTTCTCTTTGATCTATTTTATGAATACTTCGTCGCCTTCCCTGACGTGGTCCTTGACCTTTATGCCGATGTCGTCGCCTTTTTTGACTTTCTGGACGCTCTGATGCTCTATCTGAATTGAATCAACCGCCTGTTCAAAATCGGTGGTGTGACCCTTTATGTGAATGGTGTCCCCTACGCTCATAGCGCTCTTCATCTTTATCGCCGCAACGCCTATCTTGCCGAAATAATGCTCCACCACACCTATCTTTTTTTCCTTTATCTTTTTTTCCTTCGTTTTTTCCTTCGTTTTTTCCTTTGCTTCTGCCATAAGAACACCTCCTTTAGATCCAGCCGCATTCTAACGCCTTGGTGCACCATTTTCAAATGGAAAGTGATATAATAACCCATTATGTTTTGGATTACCGCAATTATTCTGCTTGTACTAATTCTGCTCTACTTATATAAAAACGAGATCGAAGTAAAGACCGTGATCTCAAGGAATATCTCAAAGAAAGGCCCAAGGATAGGCATTGTCTCCGACTGGCACAATACCGGCGTTCCCTACCAATCAAGATTCCTTTCCGAATGCCTGAGCGCGAAACACGATGTTTTCATATTCGCTTATAACAAATACATGAAGGATGAGGTTGACTGGGGCTATAAAAAGCTGATATTCACTAAGGCGATAAAGCCCCGTAAAGTGATCGACTGGATCAGGAATGAAGGCCTCAAGGTCGTCTTTTTCCCTGACAGGCTGGAAGATCCCGGGGTCCTCGACTGGTGCAAAGCTAACCGCGTCGCCGCCGTGATGATAATCAACTACGAGACGATAAAGAAAGAGGAGTTCAATTCCTACAGGAAAAATTCCATCCTGATGTGCCCCGTGAAGTGCACATATGATCTGTTAAAAAAACACGGTTTAAGGAACATCCGTTTCATACGCTGGGCGGTGGATGACGGGATATTCGAGCCGGTCCAAACCCCGATCAAGCCGCCGATAAGGTTCATCCACAACGCGGGCTACGGCGGGGCGCAATGGAGAAAGAACACGCTGGCCGTTGTTGAAGCTTTTTCTCTCGCCTGCCGGAAGAACAAAAATATCATTCTGATACTCAAGTCGCAGAGGCCGATCAGTGAATATCCCGAAAAAGCGCGCGCAATGATAAATTATAACGGCAGGATCAGAGTGATCGAAAAAGACCTTGGCCTTGCCGATTTAATTGAGCTTTACCGTTCGTGCCATGTTTCGGTCCTGCCCAGCAAATGGGAAGGCATAGGCATACCGTTCATCGAGTCCCTCGCGCTTGGGCTTCCCGTGATAACCGTGGAGGCTCCGCCCATGAACGAATGGGTAAGGGACGGCTTTAACGGCCTTGCCGCAAAAGTCCGGAAATGGGAGCAAAGGAAGGACAGGAAGCTCCTGGTCAAGGGAGCGATGGTCGATGTTAAAGACCTCTCAAAAAAAATGCTGAAGCTGACCGATCAAAAGCTGATAGAAAAGCTGCGGGCAAACGCGGTCAGAAGCGCCGCCGGAATGAAAAAGAGATTCACGGAAGAGGTCGAAGGATTGGTCAGGTCTTTATGCAAAAAGTAGCCATCATCGCGCCAAATTCCTTCCCCATACCTCCGATAAGAGGAGGCGCCATCCAGACTTTCTTCGCTGAAACGGCTCCTCTTTTCAGGGAGTATAAGCCGTATATTTTTTCCAACTGCGAGTACGGCATAGACAATTTGCCGCTCAAGGAAACAGCCGGCAATGTCGAGCACAGGCGCATCTGCCAGTCCTCCTGGGACGAGTTCAAGATAAATATAGCGCACCTTACGACAAAGAACTATTTCCCGTACATCTTTGAGATAATGAACCAGATTAAAGAAATAAACCCTGACATCATTCACCTTGCCAACAGGCCGTGGTTCCTGCCGATAATGAGAAAATATCTCGGCAACAGCAAAAAGATCGTGCTTCACCACTTCAATAACTACCTTATGGAGATGCCGGCAAAAAAAGCGAAAAGATATCTTGATCTTATCGACGGCTTCATCGGATGCAGCAGGTTCACGGTGGATGCCGATGTCCTTACAAGATTTCCCCAGCTGAGTGGCAAATGCTTTGCCGCATCGAACGGCGTGGATACCGACAAGTTCAATCCCGATAAAATAAGCCGCGACGCCGTCGCTAAATCCAAGGAAAGATTCGGAATAAAGCCCGGCGAGATAGTCGTCCTTTATGTCGGGAGGCTCACGGAGGATAAAGGCGCTTATGAGCTGCTTGAAGCCGTAAAAACGCTCGTCATGAACCTGGGGATCAATCAGGTCAAGCTCCTTGTCGTTGGTTCCAGCTTTTACGGCGGAAAGACGAAAATAACACCGTTCATCAGGAAGCTGCAGAAAGCTTCGGAGGAGATGAAGAACAATATTACATTCACGGGATATATCGACAGGAGCGAGATACAGAATATCTTCGCCGTAGCTGACATCGCCGCCGTCCCCTCCATTGTGCATGATGCCTCCCCCACCGTCTGCTACGAGGCATCATCGATGAAACTTCCGATAGTTGCCTCAAAACGCGGAGGGATCCCTGAGATAGTCATCAACGGCCGGACGGGGCTTATATACGACGACCCATACGATATCGACGCCATGGTCGATAAACTGCTATATTTCATAAAAAACCCTGAGGAGAGAAAGGCGTTTGGCGAGCGCGGAAGGGCGCTGATGGAAAAGGATTTCACGTGGAATGTTGTGGCGGGGAAAATCGAAAAAGTTTATAATCGAGTCTTGGGAATATAAAAACATGCCAGCTTCTATAAAAATCCCTTTTTACAAAAGGACATGGACAGAAGGCGAGATCGAGGCCGCGGCTTCATGCATCAAAGCCGGACACTTGACACAGGGAGCTCTGGTCGGAAAGTTTGAGGAAGAATTCAAGGATTTTGTCGGAGCACGCCACGCTGTCGCGGTAAATTCATGCACGTCGGCACTTTTTCTCTGCCTGAAGCTCCTGAGCCCCAAAAAAGTAGTCATCCCCTCGATGACCTTTGCGTCCGTCGCAAGCTGCGTGATCCATGCCGGAGGAGAACTCGCGTGGCTTGACGAATCGTGGTCCGGTTCAAGATATGCCCTTATCTCAAACAACCCAAAACCGGGAGTAATTTATGATTCGGCCCATGCCCTTCACAGGGGCGACGCTTCGCAAAAACCAAACGACCTTATCTGCTACTCCTTCTATCCCACCAAAAACCTCTCCGGGGCCGAAGGCGGGATGATCGCGACGAACAACAAGGAATACGCCGAGTGGCTTAAGAAAGCCAGGTGGCATGCGAGGACAGGAACAGGGTGGGATTACATCATCGAATTTCCCGGCTGGAAAATGAACATGACGGACATCCAGGCCGCCATAGGGATCGAATACCTGAAAAGGATCGACGAAGAGGCAAAAAAACGGAAGAGCCTGGTCAATCTCTACAATAAGATCCTCGGGACATCGATAAGGTCCGATCACATATTCCAGACAATTGTCGACAAGAGGGATGATTTCGTGAAGTTCCTGGAAGACAGCGGCATCGAGTGCAGCATGCACTTCAAGCCGGTCCACAAGCAGCCCGCATTCAAGGAGTTTTACAAGAAACTGCCGAACACCGAGCATTTTGAGAAGATCGCGGTGTCGCTCCCGCTTTTCCCGTCCATGAGCGAGGGCGAAGTGGAAGAGGTTTGCGGTCTCGTCAAAGGGTGGAGCGAAAAGCATCCCCTGCCCCGGCAGGAATATCTGGAATTCAAGAATTTCCTGAAAGCTTAAGATGAGCATTTTCACCTGTATCCCGGCAATGATGTACCACCATGTTAATCATGAGCCGGAAGATTCGATATCGATAAGCCCGCAAAACTTTGAGATGCAGATAAAGTATCTGGCTGAGTCCGGCTACAGATCCCTGCACCTGCCTGAATTTTATGATCGCCTCAAGCAACGGAACATACCCGAAAAGCTTGTCCTGATAACATTTGATGACGGATATGCCGACAATTTCATCCACGCCTATCCGATTTTGAAAAAATACGGCATGAAGGCGACGATATTTCCCATGACCGCTTTCATAAAGGACAGGATCGAAAAGCGCGGTGGTCTTCTGCCGAACTTCGAGCTTTTGATGAAAACCCCTTCAACCAAGGGAGGCCTTGATGATCTCCTGACCTGGGAAGAAATGAAGCGGATGCATTCGGAGGGATTGGTCGACATTCAGGCGCACTGCCACACTCACGCCGCTTTCTTTGAGGATGACAGGATCAGATCTTTCTACGACGGAGGGATCAACACAAAGCTCGGCTGGGCGGCGGACGCCGACATGAGGCCGGGAATTCCGATCTACACGACGGGCCCTTCCCTTTGCGTGAGAAGATATTTTGATGACAGGGAATTGAGGAACAAGCTGGCCGATTATGTTGAAAAACACGGCGGAGGGGATTTCATGCTGAAGCCGGCAGCGGCGGTCGAGCTGAAAGATATCGTCAAAAATCATGGCAAATTGAATGGAAGGTTCGAGACAGAATTTGAATCCGAAAGCAGGATAATGCATGAATTGACCCTTACTAAAGAACTCATTGAGATCAAGCTCAATAAAAAAGTCGATTACATCTGCTGGCCCTGGGGAAGCGTTGACAGGAAATTGATCGATCGGGCAAAAAGGGCGGGTTTTATCGGCGGCATTGGCATGAAGGGCGGGGCGAACATGAGATTAACGAATGTAATGGACATTCACAGGTTCAACCCCTGCAGGAAAGACATCCCGGCTTTGAAACAAAAGCTGTACAAGCATTCAAGTCTCTGGCTGTCGCTGTATAATGATAAGCGGATAGACAATATTTTGATCAAAAGGGAAAGATTCCTGTAAATTCAATTGAAATTCCCGCCGCAAAACCTGGCGGCGGCCTAAATCTTGATTATCCTGTTCCTGTTCTTCTTCACGTTTTTTGCGGCATTCCTGGTATC
The DNA here is from genome assembly GCA_964354575.1 of uncultured bacterium. Taxonomy (GTDB): domain Bacteria; phylum Margulisbacteria; class WOR-1; order CAVSGV01; family CAVSGV01; genus CAYHAH01. Next base: position 4,605 of record CAYHAH010000009.1, on the reverse strand, counting down.
AAGAATAAGCTTTGAGTTCTGGGTTATCCAGTCAAAATCATAATCAGAATGATCGGTCAATATCACGACCGCATCCATTGATTTAAGCAGATTTTTCGTAAGTTTGGAGGATCTCATTCCGTCAAGTTTCGGCACATGCGGATCATTATAAAAACATCTTATCTCTTCGTTCTTTAATAGTTGAATGACCTTTAATGAAGGCGAGTTCCTGACATCGGAAATATCTTTCTTGAAAGCTGCGCCGAGCAGCATGACCCTGCACTTATCAAGAGGCTTGCCGTGAAGCAGCTTTATCAATTTTGACACTACGAAATAAGGCATGTTCGAATTTATCTCCGCCGCAAGCTCAATGAATCTGGTATGGAAATCGTATTCCTTGGCTTTCCATGATAAATAAACAGGATCGACGGGTATGCAGTGGCCTCCAACGCCGGGGCCCGGATAAAAGGGCATAAATCCGAACGGTTTCGACTTTGCCGCTTCTATAACTTCCCAGATATCTATCTTCATGCGATCGCACAGAAGGGCAAGCTCGTTCAGAAGCGCAATGTTCACATTCCTGAAAATATTCTCCAGAAGCTTCACCATTTCCGCGATTTCCGGGGTTGAAACCGCAACGACTTTTTCGACAAACTGGCTGTAGAACAGCTGTGCCATCTTTGTGCACTTTCCGGTCACGCCCCCCACTACTTTCGGGGTGTTGCTTATGGTGAATTTTTTGTTTCCCGGATCGATCCTCTCGGGAGAAAACGCAAGATAATAATCCCTGCCGGTCTTATGTCCGCTTTTCTCAAAAAGCGACATCAATATCTCCCTTGTTGTTCCCGCATACGTAGTGCTTTCAAGGATTATCAGAGAATCCTTCTTGAAGTATTTATTGATCGTATCGGCGACATTTACTATGTAGGACAGGTCCGGCTCCTTGTTTTCATTGAAGGGGGTCGGAACGCATATCGTAATCACATCGAGCGTCTTAATGACGCTTGCATCGGAAGTAGCCTTCAATTTATTGCTTTTTACCGCTTCGCTGAGGTCTTCATCGGGAATATCTTCGATGTAATTGCGGCCGGCATTTACGCTGTCCACCTTTTTTTTGTCAATATCTATTCCGTAAACAAAAAAACCCTTCCGGGCAAGCGCAACGGCTTCCGGAAGGCCCACATAGCCAAGGCCGATTACGCCGATCCTGGCCGTCTTTTTTAATATCTTGCCTTCAAGCTTCATATCGCTTCCAGGATATTATATCATTAATGATATCTTTTAATCTGAATTTCGGGCTGTAACCGACATATTTGCTTATCTTTTTTATTGAAGGGCGCCTGTTTCTTATGTCTTCAAATCCGCGTTTGTAAATACTTCTATAAGAAATCAAACTGATCTTTGATTTGCTTTCGGCCAGCCTTATTATTTCGCCTGCAAGTTCCCTGATCGTCGTCGGTCTTGGATTTCCAATATTGAATATTTCTCCATACGCCTTCCCGCAGTTCATAAGCAATATTAAAGCTCTGACAGCGTCTTTCACATGGCAAAAACACCTGGTCTGAAGACCGTCGCCATGCACAACCAAAGGCTTATTATTGAGCACGGCATCAACAAACCTTGGGATGACCATTCCGTGCAATCCTATCTGCCTTGGTCCCGTGACATTGAAGAACCTTACAATTATTACCTTTAGCCCTTTTTCCCTGTGGTACGCCAGAGCAAAAAATTCATTTATCGCTTTTGAGCAGGAATACGCCCATCGCGGCGTTGTTGTGGGGCCGACCACCCTGTCGTCATTTTCCTCAAATGGGATCTTTGTTGTTTTCCCGTATATTTCAGAAGTGGATGAGATAACGATCTTTTTCCTGTGCTTTGAAGCAAGTTCCAGTATTAGTTGAGCGCCGAGAACATTGACTTTTAACGAGTCCAATGAATTCTCAATGATTTTTTTAACGCCAACGGCTGCAGCAAGGTGAAAAATAAGATCGATTTTTGAAATAATGTTTTCCATGGTCTTGGCGTTCATTATGCTGCCGTTCAAAAAAGTGAACTTTTTGTCGGGAAACAGGTGGGATACATTTACCGCTTTGCTTTTTGGGACAGTATCAAGCGCAACAACACTATGCCCCTCTTTAAGAAGGGCATCCGCTAAATGCGAGCCAATAAACCCGGCGCCGCCTGTAATCAGTATTTTCATGGGGATATTGGATGGATTATAACACAGCATGAAGATCTTGGCAATTTTTGCGCTCATCCGGCATCCTGGCGTTAAAAATTCGCTGTTTTATTGTATAATAACGGGTAAATTGATCGTCTGTTGATCGGAAGGGATAAGTTCCTGTGAACGCTCTGACATTATTGATAATCGCCTTATGCGTCTTTGCGCTGGCATACCGGTATTATTCAGCTTTTCTGTCCGCCAAAGTCCTGGCGCTTGACCCTGCAAAAAAGACCCCTGCTCACACATTAAACGACGGCCACGATTATCACCCGACGAACAAGTGGGTCCTCTTCGGGCACCATTTCGCCGCGATAGCCGGGGCGGGACCGCTGATCGGCCCTGTTCTTGCGGCTCAATTCGGGTTCCTTCCGGGCGCCATCTGGATAATAATCGGAGCCGTCCTTGGCGGCGCGGTGCATGACTATGTGATACTTTTTGCATCGGTCAGGCACAATGGATTGTCTCTGCACAAGATAGCAAGGGATTATATCGGACGCTTGACAGGCACAGCAACGGCGATAGCGGTGCTGTTCATTATAATAACCGCTCTTGCCGGCCTTTCGATAGTGGTGGTCAACGCGCTGGCCGAAAGCCCGTGGGGAACTTTCGCGATCGCCGTGAGCATTCCCGCGGCCCTCCTTGTCGGATTTTACATGTATGTCCTGCGCAAGGGCGCGATCCTGGAGGCATCGATCATCGGGACCGCTCTTCTCCTGCTGGCGGTCATTTTCGGCAACAACATCCAGCATTCCTCTTTTGCCTTCGCGTTCACTTTCAGCAGACAGCAGCTCGCGATAATACTTCCCGTCTACGGCTTCATAGCTTCCGTACTTCCGGTATGGATGCTTCTCTGCCCGCGGGACTACATAAGCTCATATTTGAAGATAGGAACAGTTGCGCTTCTGGCCGTCGGCATTTTCTTTGTCCATCCGGAGATAAAGATGCCCGCGATAACGCCTTTCGTGTTCGGCGGCGGCCCCATCATACCCGGGCCTGTCTGGCCGTTCGTGTGCATAACGATCGCGTGCGGCGCCATTTCCGGCTTTCACTCGCTGATATCTTCCGGCACGACGCCGAAGATGATCTCGAACGAAAGGGACATCCGGATGATCGGGTACGGCGCAATGCTCATTGAAGGATTCGTTGCGATAATGGCGCTTATTGCCGCGACTTCCCTCATCCCCGCCGATTATTTCGCGATAAACACCTCTCCGGCTGTTTTCAAAAAGCTCGGCATGACGGTCGTTAACCTGCCGGTCCTTTCGAAAATGGTCCAGGAGAGCGTGGTGGGACGCCCAGGAGGGGCGGTTTCCCTAGCGGTCGGCATGGCGCAAATATTCTCAGGCCTGCCGGGAATGAAGGGCCTCATGAGCTACTGGTATCATTTCGCGATAATGTTCGAGGCGCTGTTCATTCTGACGACGGTGGACACGGGCACGCGGGTTGCGAGATATATCGCACAGGAAGTGATGGGAAAATTCATAAAGCCCTTCGGTGACACAAAATGGAAGCCGGGCATAATTATCACAAGCGCCCTCGTGGTCATTGCCTGGGGTTACCTGGTTTATAACGGGGATATTTCGACCATCTGGCCCATGTTCGGCGTCGCCAATCAACTTCTTGCAACGGCCGCTCTTGTTATAGGAACATCCGTGATACTGAAGAACAACAGGAAAAAGGTTTACGCGCTTATCACTTTCATCCCTATGCTTTTCATGCTTGCAACGACCGTCACCGCCGGGATAATGAACATATTCAACAATTACCTGCCGCAAAGGACTTTCAACGGAAATTTGAACGCATTCCTTTCCGCGGTAATGCTGGTCCTTGTTGTCATCATAGTGATCGATTCGTCGGTCAAGTGGATCGTTTATCTCAAGGAGCACAGACTAAAGGTAAAAAGGGCTTATGGGAAGGAAGAAGCATTAGAGTTGGACATTTAGATCCTCCCTCCGCCGATTATTTCTGGGATTTTCCAGCTTGTTTGATAGGTGCGGTAGTATACAATGTAACAAAGAGGTGGGCAAATGCGTCAAAAAAAGGGAAGCTTCATAAATAGTGCTACAGGAATTAATATTTCAAGTGACCGTAAGTGCGAGTGTGGTAAAAGTAAAATGCGGTCTTTTGAATGGTGCGAAAAATGCACAACAAAAAGGGCAAAGGCTAATATCCTATTGATAAAGAAAGGGAAGGCATAGATAATAAAGTTTATTTACAGGGCGAAAACCTCTACACTTTTTTATTGATTGCTTCCTTGTTTCTTTTCTCTTTTTTCTTTTCTCTTTTCCATTAATGTTTTCTTTGGCGCTTTTTTTGCGTCTTTTCTGTCTCTGTTATCGCCTTTGCCCATGTTCTCACCGCCTTATGGAAGTATTATACGCCCGGGGGAGGCCATTTCAAGT
>CAYHAH010000008.1:0-3195 GCA_964354575.1 uncultured bacterium | reverse complement strand
TCGGCCATCAACAACATGGCCGGCATATCGGCGGTGGCGGTGAGCCATGACACTTTCAACCTGATAGAAAAGACTATCGCGCTCTGCAGGCAGACGGGCGGGTCTTTTGACATAACGATAGGCCCCCTCATGGACATATGGAACTTCAATTCAAGGAATCACAAAGAGATACCGTCCGGCAACGAACTTGTTTATGCCCAGCATCTTGTCAATTGCAACAACGTCGTCATAAATCCGGCGAACGAGATCGTCAAGCTGCAGTATCCCGGAATGAAGATCGATCTCGGCGGGGTCGGGAAGGGTTACGCGATCTCAAAGGCGAGGTCCATACTTGTTGAGAGGGGGGTCAAGAGCGCGATAATAAGCGCCGGATCAAGCATCGCGGTAATAGGCGACAACAAGGGAAAACCGTGGAGAGTCGGAATAAAGGATCCCAGGCACCCGGATGACGTCGTCGGGGTCGTATCCCTGAACGGCGGGCAGGCCGTTTCCACGTCAGGAGATTATGAAAAATACTTTGAGCTGGGCGGCAAAAGATACCATCACATACTTAACCCGGCTACGGGGATGCCTGCGGATGAGTGCAGGTCCGTAACGATCATATCGAATGACGCCGCACAGGCAGACGCGCTTTCCACGGCCGTCTTTGTGATGGGGCCCAAACGCGGGCTACCCTTCCTGGGCTACTATAAGGATGTTTATGCCGTGATAGTGGATAAGGACGGAGGCGTTATAACGACGCCCGGCCTTACTTTGGAGAGATAGAAATGATAATACTTGCTCTGAATTGCGGAAGCTCTTCCGTCAAATACCAGCTTTATGACTGGGACAGGCGCGAGATAATGACGAGAGGTGTAGTTGAGAGGATCGGCCTGGAGAATTCTTTCATCACGCACGAGGAGCCCGGAAAGGACGTCTACAAGGCCGAATATAACTGCCCCAACCACGAAGAGGCTATCAAGCTCATAATAAACACCCTGGTGGACAAGGAAGTCGGGATCATAAAAGAGATCTCGGCGATATCCGCGGTGGGCCACCGGGTCGTCCACGGGGGCGAGCATTTTTCCAGGTCGGTACTCATCAGCGACGAAGTCCTTTCAGCTATAAAGGAATTCGCCGATCTGGCTCCCCTTCACAACCCGCACAACATATCGGGCATAGAGGCGGCGAAGTCGGTGCTCCCGTCTGTCCCGCAGATAGCCGTTTTTGACACCGCTTTTCATCAGACAATGCCTCCTTACGCTTACATATATCCCGTCCCTTACGAATGGTACAAGATGTACGGCGTGAGGCGCTATGGTTTTCACGGGACGAGCCATCTTTATGTTTCACGAAGGGCCTCGGCGATGCTGGGAAAAAAGCCGGAGGACGTCAACGTCATAACCATGCACATCGGCAACGGAGTGAGCATTGCCGCGGTGAAGAAGGGTGTCTCGATCGACACCAGCATGGGGCTTACGCCGCTAGAAGGCGCCGTTATGGGGACAAGGTGCGGGGACATAGACCCGGCCATAATCCTGTTCATGATAGAAAAGGAAGGATTTTACGCTCACCAGCTCGACATGATTCTCAACAAGAAAAGCGGGCTTCTGGGGATCACGGGGAAATACTTTGACAGGAGGGACATTGACAAGCTGGCGGAGTCAGGCGATGAAAGGGCCAAGCTCGCGCAGGAGATAGAGTCATACCGGCTGAAGAAATACATCGGCGCGTACGCCGCGGCCATGGGCGGAGTGGATGCCATAGCTTTCACGGCCGGAGCGGGGGAGCTGAACCATTTGCTCAGGGAAAGGGTCATAAGCGGGCTTGAATTCATGGGAGTGGAACTGGACGGGGCCAGGAACAAAGAGGGGAACAGCAGGGAAAAGGAAACGGTAATATCGACCGATGCCTCAAAGGTGAAGGTCATGGTGATACCGACGGACGAGGAGCTTGTGTTCGTCGAGGACGTGGCCGCGATACTCGAGAACAGGTACGATATTCACACGAAGTTCACCTACTCTTTCCAGGACCCGAAATTCAAGAGGAAAATAGTGCACAGATGAGCAGCATCTGCATTTTTGAGGACGAAGGATACAAGGATCTTCTGCCGCTGACGTGGTTCAAGCCGGTTTTTGACCTGCGCTGCGGCATGAGCACCCTGTTCGAAAAGATAAAGCGTTATTATCCGAGGACGAACATCTACATACTCTGCAGGGACCATCTTTTTTCAACGGTCAGGAAGAACCACGCCGGCGCTCTTGTCGGCAAACTCGGGAAGGAGTCGTCCGTCCTTTTCATCAACGGAAGGCTCCTGTGCGGTCCGGACACGGCAAAGAAGATACCGGCAGCCGGCGGGGACGAGATATTCGAGTGCGGCGGAACGATCGTTGCCGCGAGGCTTTCCAAGGGCAATCTCGAGCTTGTCGCCAATTCAACTTTTACCACGGACGCAAAGAAATATTTTTCTCCCGTCAGCAAGACAGCTAAAATAACCCAGATCCAGGCCAGGCTCATCGGTCATTTTTTCGACCTGGTAGAGAGCAACGGGGACGAGATAAAGGCGGATTTTTCTTATCTTACGAGAGGCGGCGTCACCAGGGGCAGGGTTCACCAGACGGTCGCAGTTTACCAGCGCAGCGGGATATTTATTGATGACGGAGCGGATATCGAGGCTTTTTCAACGCTTGATGCGCGGAAAGGCCCGATCTACGTGAGCAAAGGCGCAGCGATCCAGCCGTATTCAAGGATCGAAGGCCCCGCATTCATAGGCGAAAAATCCGTGATCACGACAGGCGCCAACATAAGGAGCGGCACGAGCATTGGAGGGAACTGCAGGGTTGGAGGCGAGGTCGAGGAAACGATCTTCCAGGGATTTTCCAACAAGCAGCATTCCGGTTTTCTCGGCCATAGTTTTGTGGGGGAATGGGTGAACATGGGAGCCGGGGCTACAAATTCGGACCTGAAGAACAACTACGGCAGCGTCAAGATACATTACATGAACTCGGAAGTTGATTCCGGGAAGATGTTCGTCGGCTGCTGCGTCGCGGACCACACAAAGATCGGCATAGGGGCTTTGATCGTTACGGGGGCGGTCATAGGCGCCGCGTCGAACATATACGGAGGCGGGCTCACACAGAAATTTGTCCCGTCATTTTCCTGGGGCGACGCGCACAACCTGATAAGGCACGATCCCGAGAAGGCGATCAAGACCGC
>CAYHAH010000007.1:0-5393 GCA_964354575.1 uncultured bacterium | reverse complement strand
GTTGATGAGCTGGCGGACCTGATGATGGTCGCGGCTAACGAAGTTGAAACAACTATATGCCGGATTGCCCAGATGGCGCGCGCAACCGGCATCCATCTTGTGATCGCCACGCAGAGGCCTTCCGTTGATGTTATAACCGGGCTCATCAAGGCGAACATACCGTCCAGAATTTCGTTCGCGGTTGCGACGCAGGTCGATTCCCGCGTCATACTTGACATGTCCGGGGCAGAAAAGCTTTTGGGGCGGGGGGACATGCTTTATCATCCTGTCGGGGCGATGAAGCCGTTCAGGCTGCAGGGCGCGTATGTTTCCGACAATGAGGTGGAGCGCATCACTTCTTTCATAAAGAAGCAGGCTCAGCCGCAGTATTCGCAGGAAATAATCGACATAGAATGCGGGGCGGGGGATGCGGGCGGAGGAGGAGAAGGGGGAGGGCGCGACGACCTTTTTGCCGAAGCGGTGAAGATCATTGTGACCGGTGGGCAGGCTTCCACTTCTCACCTGCAGAGAAGGCTGAGGATCGGCTACAATCGCGCCGCGCGGCTCATGGACGAAATGGAATCAGCCGGAATAGTATCCGCTCTTGAAAACGACAATAAACCGCGAAAGATATTAGCCACAGGCGAAGCTTTAAAGGCGCTGGGGATAAAGTAAGACTTTTTCCGGCGGGAATTTCAGGTAAAGGCAGCTACACTAAATTCGGCCATCTTTCCAGGAGATTTTTGTAACTTATTTTTTTGATAACGATAACAAGGGCGCCTGTCTCTTTCAGGAAACCCGTGATGGTTTTGGAATTCGAGCTGTCAATTATGTCCTCGATCTTTTTATTCGTGATATTCTCTTTCATGCGAGCCGGCGTCAGGAATCCGAAATTAAGGACATGTGGATTGATCGCGTCATGAACTGTCAGATCAATAATGTTATTGAGAGCCTTTCCAAACAGCAAAAGCGTCCGCGCATCCTTCGAAAGACCGTTTTTAGAGATATTTTCAAGAAGATCCTTGAGGGTTGTTTTCTGAAATTCGTTGAAATCAAGCCGGACATTGGGTCTCTTCTCGGGAAGGTCAATTATCATGTTGCCGAACCAATTTTCCAATGACATTTTGGGGGAGCTGTATACTCTTTCTGCCGCGCCCAATTCTCTCAATAAATCAAACGATTTGTTGCCGTTTTTACAGGCAAGGAATGCATCCGCTTTTACCTTAAGATCGTGCGTTGTCAGGTAGTCCGGCGTCAATTTCTCACGGTCAAACTTATATTGATAGCCTGTTCCCAGGTGTTTATATTCCAATGGTTGCGCGTATTGGTTGTAGATCCTCCCGGCTTTTCCGGCAAGGCTTTCCGAACGGCTTCCCGAGCTTTCGGCTGTTGGCCGTAATCTAACATGATTTTTTGGCGCTATCATAATTCACCTTTGCGTGGCGTTATTTTGCATCTGTATACTCTTTTTGCCGCGCCCAACTCTCTTAGTAAATTGAACGATCCAACGAGACCGACACTTTCAAGAAAATCATTCGCTTTGTTCTGAAGATCGTGCCTTTCCAGATATTTCGGGGTCAATTTCCCAAGATTAAGCTCATATTGATAACTAATATTCAGATCTTCATGTTTATATGTTTGCTGCGCATATTCGTTAACGATCCTTATGGCTTTTTTAAAAATAAGTAATGTTTTTCCCTGATTTTGCAAAACGTATGGCGCGATTTTCTCGGCCAATATTTCATTGGTCGTGACGGGATGGTTATTATTGAAGTATATTGATACACCATGATTTTTGGCCTCATCTATGAGATTTCCGAAGAAGTTGTTTGTTAAAGACAATATTTCTTTGTATTTCCTCGGCGTTATTCCGCTGGCTATGAACAGTTTATTAATCCTGAGGTTACTCCTATTATCCCAACGAGCTTTAGTAACTGGCATGATCCACCTTATTAATTTATCGTCATTTTCCGGCGGGAATTTCAGGCCCTAACTTCCTCGATCACGAGGGCGCCCGCCTTGATCAGGAAGTCTGTGATGGTTTTGGGAGCCGTGCTGTCGATCATGTCATCGATCTCTTTATCCGTGATATTTTTCTCTTTCAAATGGGCTGGCGTCAGGCGTCCAAGGTCAAGAATATATTTCAATGGCTTTCCCGCATTATAAAATGACAGGGCGTTGATGTTATTGACAGCTCTCCTGATCAGCAAAAGCGTCCGCCCATTCTCTACAAGATGAGAGATCTTTTTAGCAAGGCCTTCGAGGGTTATTATTTGACATTCGTTGAAATTGAGCCGGACATCGGATCTCATCAGGGCGTCATTTATCAGCTTGCCGAACCATTTTGCCGCAAGTTTATTGATGTCGGAAGCTGTCCAGCTGAGGGAGCCCAATGACAATATCGGCGATCCGTATACTCTTTCTGTCGCATCCAACTCTCTAAGTAAATTGAGCGATCCAACGAGATCGACACTTTTAAGAAAATCATTCGCTTTGTTCTGAAGATCGGGGTTTACCAGATATTCCCGGGTCAATTTCCCAAGATTAAGCTCATTATATTGATAGCTTATATTCAGATCTTCATATTTATATCTTTGCTGCGCGCATTCGTTGATGATTATTATGGCTTTTTTTAAACGAAGCAATGTTTTTTCCTGATTTTGCAGGTCGTATGGCGCGATCTTCTCGGCAATTTTTTCAATTTTCGTGACAGGCTTATTTATATTATTGAAATGTATTGTTACGCCATAATTTTTGGCATCATCCAGGAGGTTTCCGATGTAGTTTGATGTTACATGCAATAAATGATCGGAGGTCTTTGCCGTGCTTCTGCTGGCTTGGAACCTATGTATTTTAATTCTATTTATACCTAATCGATTAGCAAACATAATCCACCTTATTACTTTATCGTCATCTTTTGATGAAAATTTCAATTGAAGATAACAAAAAAAAGATATATTATTCGACGAAAAGGAGCGGTCAAAATCAGCATGTTAAGGAAATTTTCCATCTTTCTCGCCATATTTGTTCTTGCATCCGGGGTTTCCCTGGCCGTAAGCTTTAACAGGATCATTTACCCTATCAAAACCCTGGACGCTTCCGGCGACATGCTGAAGCAAGACCAGCCCCCGGCCAGGATAATATCTGCGGATCCGGCAATTACAGAGATACTTTTCGCCTTGAACTTGGACGATAAAATAGTAGGCATCACCGAGAACTGCGATTACCCCGAAGAAGCGAAGAAAATCGATAAGATCGGGGGGGACAGGATCGATATCAGAAAGGTCATCGAGCTTAAGCCCGACCTCGCCATAATGAACCTTGAAAATCAGAAGTCCGACATCCAAAAACTCAGGACAACACTTCTTCCCCCCGTATCGGCGGAATCCCAGCCGGCCCCCGTCAACGTTTTCACGGTCAATCCGCACAGCCTCCGCGACATATACAATACCATCTCCGTGATAGGAACGGTCACGAACAAGGAACACGCGGCATACAGCCTTCTTCAGAGAATGAAGCGCCGCGTGGAATGGGTGGAGGCCAGGGCGAAGAAAGAAAAAAGGCTTAAAGCGGTCATCGTGGTGAAGAAACGACCGCTCACCGTGGCGGGAGAGGGGACATATCTGCATGACCTGCTTGCGGCTTCCGGCTTCATCGATATTTCTCCGAAAGGAAAAGGCATGTATGTCAGGATGAAAAGGGATGAAATATCAAAAGCTGATCCCGATATCATAATCACAAGCACGGATGTTGCCAAAAATCCAAAAGACATATATAATAGCAGGGACTTCAGGAAAACAAGCGCAGGAAAGAACAAGAAGGCTGTATCGATCGATGCCGATGTTTTTTTAAGGCCGGGACCCAGGGTTGTGCAGGCGCTGGAAGAAATAGCGGAGTTTGCTTACGGATGGCCTACCAGAGAAGGGCAGGGAATGGAAATTGAGCAGACTAAAGAATAGACTTCCATTTATTGTTTATCTTTTAATAGTAATCGTTATCCTTAGTTTCCTGTCGCTGCTTGTGGGTCCCGCAAAAATATCCGCTTCGAAAGTTTTCACTTCTGTTTTCATTCCCGGCAGCTCGAACGCCTCTTCCATAATATGGCAGGTAAGAATGCCGCGCCTAATGCTTGGGATACTTTCCGGCACGCTGCTTGCCATGGCCGGCTCCATCCTTCTCGGCATATTCGGCACGATAATAATCGATAATTTGGCCGTTAAGTCATTTTATCTGCTTGGCGGCGCCGTCGCGGCGATCTCCGTGCTTTTGATCGCTTTCGGGTTTAACCTGAACTCTTTGTATCCCTTGCTCCTGGGCAGCCTGGCCGGGACCACCTGGGATAAAGTGCTGATAGCGGCCGTGTTCATCCTGGCCGGCCTTGTTGTCTATGTATTTTATTACAAGGACATGAACGCGCTTCTGTTCGGCGAATATACGGCGAAAACGCTCGGGGTGGAAGTGAGACGGATAAGAACGTTCCTGTTCTTTGTCGCGATGATAATATCGGCTGCCGCCGCTTACTTCTGCGGACTGCTGTCTCTTGCGGGCCTGATCTTCCCTTACTTTGTAAGGCTTGTGACAGGCGTCAATTATAAGTATCTGATCCCCATTTCGATATTGACATCCGCTTCGCTGGTCATATTGGCCGACATATTCTCAAGGATAGTATTCCCGACGGAGCTTCCGCTTGGGATCATCATGGCGGTTTTATGCGGCCCGCTATTCATTTATGCGCTGCAGAGAAGGAGGTTGGGATTATAATGGAAATGCTCAAAGTTGAAGGCCTTGACGCGGGTTACGAAGACAATGTGGTGATCAAAAACCTTAATTTTGACGCCGATATCGGGGACTTTATCGGGATAATCGGGCCTAATGGGTGCGGCAAGACCACCCTCCTCAGGGCCATTGCGGGATTGATAAACATAAGCAACGGCCAGGTCAAGGTAAGAGGGAAGGACATAAGGAGAATAAACAGGAGGGAGCTTGCCAGGCGCGTGGCTTTTGTGCCTCAAATGATGGTGCCCACTGCCGGATTCACGGTGGAGGAGACGGTGCTTCTGGGCAGGACCCCGTATATCGGAAGATTTGCTTTTGAAACGGATAAAGATTACAGGGAAGCCAGGAAAGCCGCGGAGGAGCTGAAAGTTGAGAACCTGGTGGATACTCCCGTAACAAGTTTGTCGGGCGGCGAATTCCAGAGAGTGGCGATGGCCCGCGCTCTCGCGCAGGAACCGAAGATCCTCCTGCTGGACGAGCCGACATCGCACCTTGATTTCAGGTTCCAGGTGAAGGTATTGAGAATGCTCAGGCGCATGAGGGAAGACAAGCTGCTCATAGCAACGTTCCACGACCTTAACCTTGCGGCGAGGTTCAGCAGGAAACTTATGCTGCTGAAGGGCGGAGAAGTGGTGGCT
>CAYHAH010000006.1:0-5312 GCA_964354575.1 uncultured bacterium | reverse complement strand
GAAACGTTTTCCGCCGCAATGGTCGATCTTGAAGCCCTGTCAAATTCAACTATAAGCCTCGCAGGATTTTCCAGTTTGTAGATCTGGTAAAAGGAAGGATAATTGCGCGAGATGCTTATCAAGGTGGATGTTCCCGCCTGGTCTATGCCCACTCTGGGGATAAGCTTGTCCTTTGTTTCTATCTTCCGGCTTTTTATTATCGAATTCGTGTTCGGCAGCTCGATCATCAAGCCTCCCTCCAGGGTGCTGACGACATAAGGGACGAAATTCGTGAGATTTATGACGATCTTGAACCTGTCCGGGAGCGATTTTGTGTATATTTTTTCTATTTCCGGAACGGTCAGCTTCGGTATGGTCATCCTGGACAGGCGCCTGAAATCGATCACGATCCTGGTCGGGTCTTTTAAGGTGAGCACGCTGCTCGAAGTCAGGTACTTGAACTGCGCTGTTATAACGCAGATGCCGTTCTTCTCCTCAATGTTCAGGCTTTCGAGTATTTTGCTCTTCACGCTTTTTGGGACCGAGGGACGCCATGCCAGGCCGGATATGGTTATGACGGTGTATGAATTTCCCTTGCTCACCTTGTACCTGGCATCTCCGTTTATTTCAAGAACAAGCCTTAATTTGTCCGCTGTCTCCGCGGCGGTCATCTTGCTGAGAGATGCCGCGCCTGCAATTGAATGGAGGTTGAACAAGAAAATGAGAGCCAATAATATGCGCACTAAGTTCAGCCGCCTTTCAGCTTATTTATCACGCCTTCTATCACATCAGCCGGCGTCGATGCTCCCGCGGTAAGCCCGATCACATCAAAGCCCTTGAGCAGGTTCAGGTCGAGGACCTCCGCGGATTCTATCTGATAGGTCTTCGCTCCCGTCTGCTCGCACAGCTCTTTCAGCCTTCTGGTGTTGGCGCTCTTGCTGTCGCCTATGACAAGCATCACTTCGGAGCGTTTCGCCGTGTCCACAGCGGATCTCTGCATCTTGCTGGTGGCATCGCAGATGGTATTATACATTTTCAATTCGTTCGTCTTGCCCGAAAGGCCGTTCACGACATCCTCAAAGTTATTTATTGATTGGGTCGTTTGCGCTATTACGGCTATCTTGTCGTGGAAATCCACCTTTTTCAGGTCCTTTATGCCCTCGATGACCTGCGCTTTTTTGTCCGCCCATCCCATTATCCCCGCGACCTCGGCGTGATTTTTGTCGCCGACGATTATCAGGTGGCACCCTTCTTCAACAAGCTTTTTCGCGAGCATCTGGGGTTTTTTTACCCACGGGCAAGTAGTGTCGATTATCTTGAGGCCTGTCTTCTTTGCTTTCTCATACATGTCCGGGGAAAGTCCGTGCGCGCTTATAATCAGGTAGCCCGAGGCGTCACGGGGGATCTCTTTCAGGTCGTTCACCATTTGCACTCCCTTTGCCTTGAGTTCGTCGATCACCTTCTGGTTGTGGACAAGGGATCCGAGCATGTAGACGGGCTCTCCCTTTTTTGCGGTCTTGACCGCCAGGTTGTATGCGCGGTTCACTCCGGTGCAGAATCCGAGGTATTTTGCGATCAAAAGCTTCATTTAAAGGCGATGCCTTCCGCTCTCATGCGGGCGACGGCTTCCTTTATCTTTTCCTTGTCCGCCGTTATCGAAGCCCTGAAATAGCCTTCTCCGTGCCTGCCGTAGCCGGAGCCGGGGACCACAAGCACGCCGGTTTTTTCAAGAAGATGCTTCACGAAACTCTCGGACGTGTAGCCCTTGGGCACGGGCGCAAAGACATAGAAGGTTGCTTTGGGGTATTCCATGTTCCAGCCGAGGGAATTAAGGCCGTCTATCAGGATGTTCCTTCTTTCCGCGTAGATCCTGTTCATTTTATCCAGCTCTTTTTGAGGGCCCCTCAATGCTTCAACGCCGGCGATCTGGATCGCCTTGAATATCCCGGAATCGATGTTCGTTTTTATTATGGAGAGCGCGGAGATAGCGTAGCTTGAGCCCACTGCCATTCCGATCCTCCAGCCGGTCATGTTGTAGGTCTTTGACAGCGAGTGGAATTCCACCGCGACATCCTTTGCTCCGGGTATTTCAAGGACGCTCATTGCCCTGTATCCGTCAAAAGAGATCTCGGAATATGCCAGGTCGGAGCAGAGGAGGAGATCGTTTTTCCTGCAGAAATCCACAGCTTCCTTAAGGAACTCCCTGCCTGCGGCGGCCGATGTGGGATTGCTCGGATAATTGATGAATAAAAGCTTTGATCTTTTAACTATGTTCTTATCGATCGAATTAAGGTCGGGAATGAAATTATTTTTCTTCAGAAGCGGAACAGGATGAGGTATCCCTCCGGCGAGTATCGCGGCCACGTTGTAGACGGGATATCCGGGATCCGGTATCAGCGCGTAATCGCCGGGATCCAGGAAGGCGAAGAAGATGTGGGCGATGCCTTCTTTCGATCCGATCAACGAAAGGACTTCTTTTTCGGGATCAAGATCAACATTGAACCTTTTCTTGTACCATTTTGCGACCTCTTCCCTGAACTCCCTTATTCCTTCATAAGGCGGATAATTGTGGGTTCTGGGATCGTTGACGGCCTTATGGAACTTATCAAGTATCCTTTTGGGGGTGGGAAGGTCGGGATCCCCGATGCCCAGATCGATAACTTTTACGCCGCGTGAGATCATTTCCGATCTCTTCTTGTCAATTTCGGCGAATAAATAAGGCGGAACGTTCGCTATCCTGTTCGCTTTTTTCATGTTAGTGTCCCTTCAAATACCGTCTCTGCCGGGCCTCTCAATATCACATGCTTGTCTTCCTGCCATTCGATGTCAAGATTTCCTCCCGGAAGTCGTATCAGGACGTCCCTTTCGAGCTTTCCGGCAGTTATTCCCGCGACAGCGGAAGCGCATGCTCCTGTCCCGCAGGCGAGAGTTTCCCCCGCGCCTCTCTCCCAAACCTTGACTATCGCTTCTTTTCTTCCCACGATCTGGACAAATTCAACGTTCGTCCTATCCGGGAACATCTTGTGCGTCTCTATCTTCGGACCGATTTCGTCGATCTTTACTTTACTCAAGTCATCCACAAAGATCACGCAGTGCGGATTCCCCATCGAAACAAGCGTGACATTGAATTCCCTGTCTTGAACCTTGACCTTTGAGTCTTGAACCTTCCGCGGTGCTCCCATGTCAACTTCTACCGCCGCGGTTTTGCCTTTATGCTCTATTATCGAGGGGAGGATTATCCCCGCGAGAGTTTCGACTGATATCATGTCTTTTTTCTTTTCGAGCGTTTCGTATATGTATTTCGCGAAGCACCTTATTCCGTTCCCGCACATCTCGGCCTCGCTTCCGTCAGGGTTGAATATCCGCATTTTAACGTCCGCGGAAGCGGAGGGGCTTGCGATCAAAAGCCCGTCAGCGCCTATCCCGTAGTGCCTGTCGCATATTTTCACGGCGAATTCTGACAGATTGATCCCTTCGAGCGGTTCACTGCGCGAATCGATCAGTATAAAATCATTTCCGAGAGCGTTCATTTTTATGAATTTCATTTTTTCACCTTACATAGCTGGCGGAGGTCGTCGGCGATTCGAAAATGGTCACCTTCGTGACATCCGCCTTTTTTGAGACCTGATCGAAAATATATTTTGCCACGTTCTCCGATGTCGGGTTGACCTTCTTGAAATAAGGGATCACGTTCAAGTTCGTATGGTCAAGTTTCGATATCGCGAACTGGATCAATAATTTGATCTCCTTAAAGTCCCTGACCATCCCGAGTTTATTGAGCTTGTCCCCCTTGATGAATACCTGCGCCTTCCATGTGTGCCCGTGCAGCTTTTCGCAGGGGCCGTCGTACCCGGTCAGCTGATGAGCCGCGTCAAAAGTGCCTTCAACCATAAGTTCGAACATCATTTTATATTTTATCTGCCGCGGGGGGCTTTTACAACAGAGATTTCTTCCGCATCCGCTATTGGGTGCCCCAGGAGTATGGATCCAAGGTCCTTAAAGCCGGATGCCGATCCTGTCACGAGGAACCTGTGCTTCGGGGGAGCCTTTTCCGTATTCGTCATCTTTCCCCTCGTCAAAATGTCCTTCGCTGTCCTTGCTGCCTCGTCCGCGGGATCTATTAGCGTGACGGAAGGGCCCATTATCTCCTTGATCGTCCTGGCGATGTGCGGGTAATGGGTGCAGCCCAGGACAAGGGTATCGATCTTAGCTCCTCTTAAGGGCTTTAAGTATTCTTTCAGGACCTTCTTTGTTTCTTCGGAAGCGGCAAAACCGCCTTCTATGAGCGGAACAAGCAGGGGGCAGGCGACCCCAAAGACTTCGATCTCCTTATTCAAACCTTTTATCGCTTTCTGGTAAGAAAGGGAATTGATCGTCCCCACCGTCGCGATGACTCCGACTTTTTTGTTCTTTGTGGCCGAGACAGCCATCTTCGCCCCGCCTTCGATCATTGACACCATTGGTATCTTGTATCTATCCTTCAGGACGGGATAAGCTATCGATGACGATGTACCGCAGGCGATGATCACCAGCTTGATCCCGAGGCCAACAAGGAAATCAAGTATCTCCTTGTTTATCTTGATTATCTCGCTGTTTGACCTGCCGCCGTAAGGGACCCTTGCGGTGTCCGCCAGGTAAATGACGCTTTCCCTGGGTAGGAGCTTCGTGACTTTTTCGAATACCGTGAGGCCGCCCACGCCCGAATCGAACATCCCTACAGGTGAAGATTCCGAGGCAAAAGGCCTTTCTGAAATTTCGGAGATCCTGTGCATTACTTTTCCGGATACTACATGTCTTACCTGGGAGATCTCTGCCATGAACTTATTCTAACATATTCTTTTATGCCTTTATACATTCCGTAAGCCGCCTTTGCCTGGAATCCCGGATCAAGCATCAATTTTTCCTCCCTCGGGTTCGTGAGGTAAGCGGCTTCCACAAGCACCGAAGGCATCTTTGTGTGGTGAACGGTGTAATAGGTGACTTTTTTCACGCCCCTGTTCCTGATCCTTATCGTTTGGGCCAGGCTTTTCTGCATTATTTTCGCGAACTTCCCGCTCTGCGGCGTGAAATAAAATGTTTCGCACCCCCCCACGCGGGGATCGGTATAGGAATTCAGGTGAACGGCGACAAAAATATCGGCATGATTGCCGTTCGCGATGCTCACGGTCTTTCTGTCCTTAGTGCTGATGTCTTTTTTCCTTGTCATGATGACCTTTGCCCCCGCGTCGCTGAGGAGTTTCTCAAGCTTCAGGGCTATCTTCAGGTCCAGGAATTTCTCAAAGACCCCCGATTTTCCGACATATCCGGGGTCCCTTCCGCCGTGGCCGGGGTCG
>CAYHAH010000005.1:0-2205 GCA_964354575.1 uncultured bacterium | reverse complement strand
CTGTCAGGGAATTTCTTTGCGAAGATGCTTGTTTTTGTCGAGACGGAAAGATCGGCATCCAGGACAACTATGTCCTTATTTGTTTGTCCGAGCTCCGCCAAAGTCTTTCCGTAGGCATCCCGGGACGAAGCGATTGTATCTGCCATCAGATAAGTTCCTCCAGAGCTTTAATTACTTCCTCTTTTGTCGGCGCCTTGCCGTGAAAATCCAGGGGGTTATTTTCCATGAATGAAACGCCTTTTCCCTTGACAGTCTCGGCTATTATTATGGTCGGGCGGCCCTTCACGCGCTCGCTGTCGTCAAGAGCCTTGATGACGGCTTTGATGTCGTGTCCGTTGACATTATCTATCACGTTGAACCTGAACGCGCTCCACTTGTCCGCGATCGGCTGGATCCCCTTTATCTCCTCCACGTGCCCGTCGATCTGGTACTTATTGTGGTCGAGTATGACCGTCAGGTTATCAAGCTTGTAATGCCCCGCGGTCATTGCGGCTTCCCAGATCTGTCCTTCCTGGGATTCCCCGTCCCCTATCATCGCGTAAACCCTGTAGTTTTTCCTGTCCATTTTTCCCGCAAGCGCCATGCCGTTCGCCGCGGAAAGACCCTGGCCCAGCGATCCGGTTGACATTTCAATTCCCGGAAGGCTTATCATGTCCACGTGGCCCTGTAAGGAGCTGCCGATCTGCCTCAATGTCTTGAGGTAGCTTTTCGGGAAATAGCCGGCTTCGGCAAGCGTTGCGTACAGCACCGGGGCGGCGTGGCCCTTTGAGAGGACGAACCTGTCCCTTTCTTCCCATTTCGGATTTTTCGGATCGTGTTTTAACTTGTGGAAATAAAGAACGGTAAGTATGTCAGCCGCCGAAAGGCTCCCGCCGGGGTGCCCCGACCCGCAGCGGCCGGTCATCTCGATTATGTGGCGCCTTATTACCTTTGCTTTTCCTTCCAGTTCTTTGATTTTTCCCGCAGCTGTCATTTTTCCGTCTCAGAATAACATGTTAAGTTTGCCGCTGTCAACGAGTTCGAGTTCCAGTTTCACCTTGAACTTTTCTTGTACCGTGTTTTTCACCTTGCGGATCAGCGTTTTGACGTCCGATGACCTTGCGTCGCCAAGATTAATTATGAAGTTAGCGTGCTTTTTTGAGACCTCCGCGCCTCCCGCCCTAAGGCCTTTGCAGCCCGCCATATCGATCAGCTTGCCCGCCGGCACGTCCTTCGGGTTCTTGAAGACCGACCCGGCGCTTGGCACGGACATCGGCTGAAGTTCCTTCCTCTTCAAGATGATCTCGTCGATCCTCTTCTTGATCGCGTGCTTTTGCCTGTAGCTCAGTTTTAACGTTGCCGAGGTCAGGATGCAGTTCCTGATATTGCTTTTTCTGTACGAGAACTTGAGATCGGACCTCGAGAGTTTCTCGATCCTTCCGCCCGAGTCCAGGACCTCCGCATGTTCCACGAATTCCCCGATCTGCTCCCCGAAAGCGCCCATGTTCATCACTATCGCTCCGCCGATCGCCGCGGGCACCCATGCGGAAAACTCAAGGCCCGAAAGCCCAAGGGCTGCCAGATGCCTGATCAAATGCTGCAGCAGAGTTCCGGCTCCTACGGTCGCGGATCTTCCGTCGCACTCGATATTATTGATCCCTCCGGATATCTTTATCACAACGCCCCTGAGTCCGCGGTCCGGCAGGAGCAGGTTGGAACCGTTGCCGATGACGTATTTTTTTATGCCTTCGGTCATGCGCAGGACTTCCTGAAGCGTCTTCACGTCCTTTGGTATGACCAGAATATCGGCGCGTCCCCCGATCCTCAGCGTGGTGTGCCGGCTGAGAGGCTCGTTTTTCAATGTCTTGGCCGTTCTTATTTTTTTCAGTTCTTTATAAACATCAAGATAACTAGGCATTTTCTTTCAACCTGCTGAAAATTTCCTTCCCGACGTTGTTTATGTCGCCCGCTCCCATCGTTATTATAAGATCTTTGGGACGGGCGATCCCCGCGACATAGCTTGCGATCTGCTCCTTTTTCTTTATGTAGACCGCGTCTTTCGCGTTCTTCTTGACCTCGTTCAATATTGTTTCCCCCGAAATGCCGGCTATGGGCGGCTCTCCCGCGCCGTAAATGTCGGATACGATCGTTATGTCCGCGTCGGCAAAAGCGCTTCCAAAATCCTCATATAAGAGCGCGGTCCTCGTGTATCTGTGCGGCTGGAAA
>CAYHAH010000004.1:0-15050 GCA_964354575.1 uncultured bacterium | reverse complement strand
AATATGTTTTTTAAACATACCTTCTACTATCATGTCGATTTTGTCTTTTACCTCACTCAGGCCAAAAGGAAAATCAAATTTTCCCCCGTATCTTTCTCTGTAATAGTTAGCATAGGAAAGCTTTAAATATTTCTTCTGGTGCTCAATTGCCCTGGGGAGAGCCGCTCTTTCTTTTTCATTTAAAACGCTTTGTGCTGGATTTGTTTCTTGGTTTTTAAGCCAATCGATCGTTTGTGAACATGTTAAAGTCTCTTCAAAATACTTGTTCGCATTCTGAGAGAGTTTGTTGAATCTTTCCAGTCGATTACCTTCGCCTATTAGATCGTTTGCAATTAATTCATCAAAGTGCTTTAAATGGCGAGTTTCGTGATAAATACCCGCAAAAGAGGCGTCATTTGGTTTGTGATTGTAAACTAAATACAAATAATCTTTGTTCATTCCCAATTTTTCTCTAAGGGTTTCACCTATAAACCTTCCCGAGATTGCGGCGGCTTCCGCAGAAAGACCATCAAGCTGAAAATATTCTTTTTCGTTGTCGCTTAGACCCGATAAGAGGTCGTCAAGATAACAGATAACTACTGGTCTTTTTAAGCTCTTTAAATCCTCATAAAGTTGCTCGTATTGCGCCAATCCTTGCTTGGCTTTTTCAGAAAGATAATGTATTCCCGGCCCTAACTTTTCTTTTTTAGTTTCAGTGCCAAACTGTATTGTAACACTATCTATTGGTTCCTTTATTGCATTTTCGTCATTCCTGGTTCTTGGAACCAAAGTTAATGAGTCTTTTTTTATGTTAACCAAACCGGTTTTTAACCCGATGCTATCTATCACCATAAAATCGTCATCTCTCCCGTAATGAATTGATAATCCCAATATTGACTTTAGGCGAAACCGTCGCCTATATATATTTATCGTAATAAAACGCCAAAAACTTGTAAGAATAGTGTTTATTTTTGAGGAAAATTACTAAAAATCTTGATCTGACGGCAAATTTTTTCAACCGGAACCGAGACTTTCCTGACCGCCTCTGGCGGGAGTCTCAGGTTCCAAGCATATTCCTGATCACTGCCCCAGTTTCTGCTGGATCTCTTTCTCGAATTTCTCTCTTTTCTCTATCCTGTTGATCTCGGACTGCTCTTTTGCCGCATCGGAAGATGCGCCGATCTTATTGAATATGCCCTTCAACTCACTGTGAATTTCCTTGTTGTCGCCGGCGATCAGCGATGCTTTCCTGTAGCTTGCGAGAGCCAGGGTGTATTTTTTCAGGTTTTGATATACATCGCCCACGGCTATCAGGAGATTCGCGTCAGCGCCGCTGAACTCGCTCGCCTTTGCGTATTCCAGCAGAGCGAACTCCGTGTTCCCGGCGGCCCTGTACGCGTCGCCCAGCAATAAATGCACGTAAGGATTCGAGGGATTATCCATGCTTGTCTGGTTATAAGCGGAGATCGCCTCGTTCAATTTTCCGGAAATGTATAACGAATACGCATTTATAAGCGGTTCGTTTATTTCAACTTTTGATCTCTGCCTGAGCCCGTACATCCATTTCTTGAATGCCTGCTCCTGTTTGTCGGCGAGCACCTCTTCGTTCAGGTCCTTTCCCTTTTCTTTTATTTTTCTGAGCCGCGTTTCCTCTATCTTGATGATATGGTAGCCGTACGCGGTCTTTACAATGCCGCTCACCTCGCCCGGCTTGAGAGAAAAAGCCGCTTTCTCGAATTCCGGGACCATCATGCCTGTCGTAAAGAAACCCAGGTCTCCGCCGTTCTTCGCGCTTCCCGTATCTTCGGAATATTTTGCCGCGAGAACGCCGAAGCTATCGCCCTTTTTGATGCGGGAGAGCAGGTCTTCAGCCTTGATCTTTGCGTCAATGTCCCCTTTTTGATCGGCGCTTTTGGGCATGATCAGTATATGCCTTGCCCTCACTTCTCTCAGGTCATCGGGCGTTATCGACACTTCCGTTCTTATCTTGTTCGCCATTTTAGACACAAGCATTTCATCCCTGATGCTGTTCTTGAAAACCGAAAGATCCAGCCCCATGTTTTTTAACGCGCTTTTTAAGGCGTCCCTGTTGGGGATCTTGTTCGCCTGCATTATCTGGTCCAGGGCCTGATCAATTTCTCCCCCTCCTGCCTTGAAATGTCTTTTTGCTTCATTGAGCATGATGGTAAAGTCGATGACCTGCTGAAGCGCCACGGTCTGGTAAAGCATGGCATCTCCGGGCTTTATGCGTCCTTTCTCCTGGGAAAAGAATTTCTTTACTGCCTGTTCATATCTTTGATGGTCAATTTCTTTTCCGTTGATCGTGGCAATGGAGCCTTTTTTGGGGCCTTCCTTTCCTTCCTTGTATCCCCTGTAGCCGAGGCCGTAAAACATTGTCGCGGCAAACAGCACCGCAACGGCTATCATTATCGTCTTCATTTTTCTCCTTAAATATGAAAGCATCCTTTTTTCTCCTCTCCTCTTTCTCTTCTAGCTCCTCTAGCTCTTCTAATCAAACTCCTTGAGTGACTTTGAAACCGATATGTATCCCCCTATCATTCCCAGGAACACTCCCACGCATCCCACTATCAAGTATACCGCGATAAGATGCTTCTGGTCGCCGATCAAGGGAAGGAAAGGCAGGGCCTGGCTCAGCTGAAAAAACACAAGGTCATAGGACACTTTTAATATCACGAAGGAGAATATCGAGCCGATCACGCCTATGATAATGCCTTCTATTATGAACGGCCACTTTATGAAAGCGTCGGTAGCTCCGACAAGTTTCATGATGGAGATGTCTTTTTCCCTTGCGATAACGGTAAGCCGGATAGTGTTTATCACTATGAGCAGCGTCGCCACCGAAAGCATGCACACAAGTATCAATCCGCCTATCCTTACGGCGGAGGCGAGGGATTCGACCTGTTCGATCAGCTTTCCGCTGTATCTGACCTCCGATATGGAAGGCATGCCCGATACCTGCTTTGCCACCGCCGGCAAAAGCTCCGGTATCCGCACGGTGACAATGAACGTGTCCGGAAGAGGGTTGTCGGAAATAACATCTTCAAGGTTCATGCTTCCGCCGTATTCCTCTTTGAATTTTTCCCAGGCATCGATCCTTGAAATGTATTTGACGTCCGACACTCCCCGCAGAGCCGATATCCGGTTCGCGATGCTGTCGGCCTCGTACTTATCAAGGGACCTGTTCACATAGGCGGAGATCTCCACGTTGCTGCTGATGGTCCCGATGATGCTCCCGATGTTCACGACGCCCATCAGGAACACGCCGAAGATCGTGAGAGAGACGATGACCGTTCCCACCGCGACAAAGCTCATGATCCCGCTTCTCTTGAAGCCCGTCCAGGCCTCGCTCACGAAGAATTCGATGCTATTTAGCACTTCCGTATACCCCCAGCTGTTCGTCCCTTATTATCCTTCCCGATTCAAGGGCTATGACGCGTTTTCTCATGATATCGACGATGTTCTTGTTGTGCGTGGTGACAATGACCGTTGTCTTTCTTTTGTTTATCTTGTCGAGAAGGTAGATGATCTCCCAGGATGTCGCGGGGTCGAGGTTCCCGGTCGGCTCGTCCGCTATCAAGAGAGGAGGATTGTTCACGATGGCCCTTGCTATGCACGCCCTCTGCTGTTCTCCTCCCGAAAGGTCGGCCGGGAAGCTGTTCCCTTTTTTCTGGAGGCCAACCAGCTCCAAAGCGAGGGAAACATGCTTTCTTATCATGGACCTTGGATGCCCTACCACCTGCATGGCGAACGCAATGTTTTCCCAGATGGTCCTTTTCGGCAAGAGCTTGAAATCCTGGAAGACGACCCCCATGTTCCTTCTTAAATAAGGTATCTGGTAAGGCTTCAGTTCCGCCACGTTGAGCTTGTCGATGATGACCTGGCCGGAAGTCGGGAATTCTTCCCTGTACAAAAGCTTCATGAGGGTGGTCTTTCCCGATCCGCTCGGGCCCACAATGAAGATGAATTCCTCTTTCCCGATGTGGATATTTATATTGCTGAGGGCTTCAAAACCGTTCGGATAGACCTTGGAAACGTCGATAAGCTGTATCATCTATTTATTATAGAGCGGAAATTTCTTGCAAAGCTCTTTGATGTCGGAAGCGACTTCACTTTTTATTTTTTCGTCTTCCGGATTTGAAAGTATCCTGTTTATGAAAGTGCCGATCGATCTCATCTCGCTCTCCTTCATCCCTCTTGTCGTTAGCGCCGGCGTACCTATCCTTATGCCCGATGCGACCGAAGCCGCGGCGGTCTCGAACGGCACTGTATTCTTGTTGACGGTGATGCCGACGCTGTCCAGGAGCGTTTCAGCCTTCTTGCCGGGAAGATTCTTGTTCCTCAGGTCAACAAGCATCAAATGGGTATCGGTACCGTGAGAGACAAGCCTGAATCCGTGTTTCATCAATTCATCCGCAAGCGCCCTGGCGTTCTTGACTATCTGTTCCTGATATACTTTGAATTCAGGCCTGAGAGCTTCTGCGAAAGCAACCGCCTTTGCCGCGATCACGTGCATCAGAGGGCCGCCCTGGATCCCCGGGAAGACCGCCTTATTGACCTGTTTGGCGTATTCTTCAGGGCAAAAGATCGCTCCGCCCCTCGGTCCCCTCAAAGTTTTATGAGTTGTCGTTGTCACCACATGTGAATGAGGGACAGGCGAAGGATGAAGGCCGGCCGCGACGAGTCCCGCGATATGGGCGATATCGATGAACAGGTATGCGCCGACTTCGTCGCAAATTTCCCTCATCTTCGGGAAGTCGATGATCCTGGGATACGCGGTAGCGCCCCCCACTATCATTTTCGGCTTGTGTTCCCTGGCAAGGGACCTCATCTGGTCGTAGTCGATGAATTCGTTGTCCTGCCTGACGCCGTAAGAGATGAAATGGAAATACATTCCGGAAATGTTAACGGGGCTTCCGTGGGTCAGGTGCCCCCCGTGGGAGAGGTTGAGGCCCATAACGGTGTCGCCCGGCTTGATGAAAGCCATATACGCCGCCATGTTGGCCTGGGATCCCGAATGCGGCTGGACATTCGCGTGTTCGCAGTTGAAAAGCTTCTTTGCTCTTTCTATCGCGAGAGTTTCGACTATGTCCACATACTCGCATCCGCCGTAATATCTTTTTCCCGGATAGCCCTCCGCGTATTTATTGGTAAGGACGGTGCCCTGGGCTTCCATTACGGCGCGGCTCGTGAAGTTCTCTGAGGCGATCATCTCAAGCTTGTTCTGCTGCCTGTCAAATTCCAGGTCGATCGCCTTGGCTACTTCGGGGTCTGTTTTTCTTACGTGGTCAATATTAAAGTGCATAACAGGACGGTATTTTATCACAACGGGGCGCTGACGTCAATTTCTCGGCCTCCTTGAATAAGAGGGGTAATCCCGTATTTCATTTGGATTAAAAGAGAATACTCCGAATTGCGAGTTTTCCACTTTTATGTCGTCAAGGAACCAGCCTCTGAAACCGTTGTAAAATCTGTCGTAAGTGTTGAACACGAACCTTATCTTTATCATATTTCCGGCATATTGCGAGAGATCGTAACTGTGCTGGACCCAGAGGCCGGGTTGATCGAAACCTCCGGAAGTGTACGCCTCGCCGCTCACTTTTATGTTTGGGGATGGGTCTTCGTAAGGATTTAAATATCCCTGCAAGGTCCAGTTGTCATAGGGGCTCTTTGACACATATATGTACATGGCATCATAACCTGCTTTGCCCGGGTTCTTTCCCTCAATCTCCCACCATGTCCAAAAACTTAATTTTCCCAGAGTGTATCCTGTTAGATCCAAAGCTGGCGATTCTAATATTCCGCCGTTGCCATTAACGAAACCGGAGACGGCTGACATTCCGCCGGAGCCTTCAGCTGTATCATCAGATGCCTCAATGCCTATATAAGATGCTTCGGAGGTAGCCGGAGATGTTTGCCCGTACCAGAAATAAAAGTTTCCTCTGTGAGCATTTGGGATTTTTCCGTCATCTTTAAGATAAACCTTTCTGGTGACTGCTTCGTGGGTGGAATTAAAATAATTCACAAGAGCTTCGGAAGTGACCTGCCTGTGCCAGAAATCATGTCCATCCCTGTCAGCGTAGGTCTTGAATCCTTCCGTGGTTGTTTCAAACGTGAATTCGTATGTTGAAGCTGAAGTGGCTGATGGAAGTAGAGCGAAATCAACGCTGCTGACCGTGCTTCCTGATGGTACGGTTTCGCCGGTTCTTGTTGAGCTTATGTGATTATCTGCATATGCTGTGACATCCGTGAGTCCAGCCGGCACATTATATAAAGTGTACCTTCCGTATTCATCGGTATACGCAATTCCTCCTCCATGGGATTCAATAACTCTAGCCGGATACAAGATCCCATCATAAAAGTCCCTAACCGTGCCCGAGATATTCCCTTGGCTTGCTGCTGTCAGAGATATATTCAGTGTGGTTGGAGATCCGGAAGTAACGGTCACCTCCTGGGGGCCATATAAGTAATAGCCGAGAGCTGAAGCACGGACCTCCGCGGTCCCCACGGGGATGTCATTCAGCCGGTAAGTGCCGGAGGAGTCCGTCACATCGTAGCTGGTCATTGTCCAGACATTTACTCCGGAAACCGGGACCCCGCCGCTTGTGACCGTTCCCACTATCCAGCCGGGCGCCGGATATATGGGCATTATCGCCGCGATCCATCCCATTTGATCCGTGTAGAAATCGATCGTGTTCGTTTCGGTAGTTGAGTGGCCGTGGCCTGACAAAAGTTCCCATACAAGCGTGTCCGTATTGAAGTTGTAGAATAACACTTCCACCGTGGCCGGGACCTGGGTCAGGTTCGGCAGGGAAAGTTCGGCGGAAGAAGTAAGCGTCATGGTCTCCGGTTTTGCAAAGACAATGTACGAAACGAATTGATCTCCCTCAGGCGCATTGTACGGGGCGGCGATCTTTGGCACGGTGGTAAGTATGATGTTCGTCGGGTCATTTGTGACGGAGCCGGCGGGAAAGACCATTTTTATGCTTCCCGTCGTGTTCGTGGCGGTCCCTCCAGTTGACGGATAGATGGGAGTGACTTTGCTGTCGAGATCCGCAAGGATCGAGATGCCGGCAAATGCGCTTGTTCCGCCGGAAAATGTGACTTTCCTGTAAGAAGGAGTGCGGGCGACGGCATTTATCCTTATTATTTTTATGCCGGAGGGAATGTTCGTGAAAGAATATGTGCCGTTGGAAAGCGTTTTTGTGGCGCTGGCGTCAACAACAACGTCGGCATTGGAAACCGGGCTGTATATCAGATTCACGACCGTTCCGTGAAGATTGCCGACCCCTCCCCCGCCGCCTCCGGCTGCGCCGCTGCATCCGCTAAGAAAGATCAAGCATCCCAGGGAAAATATTATAAGGCCGATTCGAATCTTCATCTGTATATAGTTTAACTGGAGATCGACGTTTAAGCAAGATATTTGCCAAGATGAAGTGAAAAGTGTATAATAAAACCTTCATGGCGGAAAAAAAAGAAGGTAAGCCCGCTTCACAAGGCGAAGAAGAACAGCAGTTTTGCGAAGAATGCGGAGGGAGCCTTAAACCCGGCAAAATGAGGCTTGAGGAATTTGAGGGGGGCAAGCTTTTTGTGATCGAAGACGCCCCTGTGATGGAATGCGAAAGCTGCGGAGAAGTCTGGGTTCCTCAGCCGATAATCGAAGAGTTCGAGCAGATGATGGAAGCCGCCAAAAAGAACAAACCCGTAAGAAGGCTTCATCCGAAGACTAAAAAGAAATAAGGAGAACCGATCATGGAAACTGAACTGGGACGGGGCAAGAGATCAAGAAGGACATATGGTTTTGACGAGGTTGCGCTGGCGCCTTCGATCATTACCGTCAATCCCGACGACATCGACATATCAACGACTATCGCCGGCATAAAGCTCAAACTCCCGATCATAGCTTCCGCAATGGACGGCGTAGTAAGCCCGAAGACGGCAATATTGATGAGCAAATGCGGCGGGCTCGGCGTCCTGAACCTTCAGGGTGTCTGGGCAAAATATGAGAACGCGGATGAGATACTTGAGCAGATAGCATCCGTTTCAAAAGACGAATATGTGGAGTTGATGCAGAAAATATACCTTGAACCTTCGAAGCCGAAGCTTGTGGAGAAGAGAATAAAGGAGATAAAAGACGCCGGCGCAAAAGTCGCCGTCTCTTCGATCCCGCAGCAGGCTCTTGAGTTCGGCCCTATAGCCGCAAAGGCGGGCGCTGACATTTTTTTCATCCAGGCCACGGTGTTCTCAACTAAACACAAATCGACCGGATCACATATGCTTGTCCTTCCGGAGTTCATCGAAGAGATGAAGATACCCGTGGTCGTCGGGAACTGCGCTTCCTATGATGTTGCGCTTGACCTGATGAAGAACGGAGCGGCTGCGGTCCTTGTGGGGATCGGCCCCGGAGCCGCGTGCACATCAAGAGGAGTGCTGGGCATCGGAGTTCCCATGGCGACCTCGATATCGGATTGCGCGGCGGCAAGGGAAACTCACTACAAAGAGACAGGAAAATATGTTCCCATCATTGCTGACGGCGGAATGGTCGTGAGCGGGGACATCTGCAAAGCAATTGCCTGCGGCGCTGATGCGGTCATGATCGGCTCTCCCATAGCAAAAGCCGAAGAAGCTCCAGGACGCGGCTTTCACTGGGGAATGGCCACGCCAAGCCCCGTCCTTCCGAGAGGCACAAGGATAAAGGTCGGGACGATAGGAACTCTGAAGGAGATCCTTCTCGGCCCTGCGAAATACGACGACGGGTCAATGAACTTTGCGGGAGCGATAAAGACTTCAATGGGAACGCTGGGCGCTTCAAATATAAAGGAAATGCAGCATGTCGAGGTCGTGATCGCGCCTTCGATAATGACCGAGGGAAAGGTCTATCAAAAGGCCCAGAGTCTGGGGATGTACAAGTAGAGAGTATCAGAACATCAGAGTATCAGAGGATCGGAAAATCAGATATGATCACCTCATTATCCGTTCTCCGTGAATCAAAAGTTGACCGCCTAGGCCGCGAAGTCGAAAGCCGCGTGATCTTCATACCTCAGCACATATCAAAGCTCAAAAAAGAGGTCCCGGGCCTCAGGATATTCGTTGAGGACTGCGCGGGAGCAAAGATAAATATCCCGAATTCGGAATATCAAAATGCCGGCGCGGAGATCGTCTCCCATGAAGAAGCCCTAAAAAAGGACCTGATCTTGGGCGTAAAGGAAACAAAACCTGAGGATTATCCGAAGCTTGGCGGATCGATCTGGATCTCCTATCAGCACTTCGCCGGATCAAGGAATCGCACCGAACTCGCATTGAAAAGCAAATCCGTTTTTATCGCTCTTGAAACCATTGAGGAGAAAAAGAACGATTCAAGTTATTTCCCCTGCCTGGCCCCGATGAGTGAAGCGGCGGGAAGGATCGTTGTGCGGCACGCGGACGTTCACGCGCTCCTGAAAATGAAAACTATCTCCTCAGGCCTGTCGCAGACGGGCAAAAAAGGTTTAAAAGCGGTCATTATTGGCTCTGGAACGGTGGGGAGGACGGCAGCCGAGGAATTTACTGCGCGGGGATACAAAGTCGAGATGCTTGGAAGATCTTCGACAACCTCTGATAATCTCAAGGCCGCGCTATCCGGCTCGTCATTTGTTGTTTCAGCCATGTATACGGCCGGCAAATGCCCGGAAAAGATCGTAAAGAAGGAGCACCTTAAGCTCATGGCGGAGAACGGATGCGTTTATCCGGTCGACATCGATCAGGGCGGAGGGATAGAGTGCGCGGTCGAGACGAGCGTTCTTGATATATTTGACCTTCCGAAGATCGAAGGGACCGATGTTTATTGTTTTGCGCCTCCAAATATCCCTTCCCTTGGAGCAAAAACAACATCCGAAGCGCTTGGGAAAGCTGTCTTTCCGTATGTGATCGAGATCCTCAAGCTGGGACTGGAATCCGCCGCGGAAAAGGACACGGCTCTCAGATCGGGAATAAATGTGATGGACGGAAAGATAGTTCATCAGGGACTGGCTTCGGTTTTCTCCGATCTTTGATATTTTACTGCAAATGCACCTCTTTCCCTTCATTTTTCCCTCTAATAATTGAAATTTTGCCTTAATTTTAACGATATATATATAGAGGGGAATAAGGGGTATTTCAGCGCTTCGATATACGCGAGGTAAGCTCTACGTCAAATAATGGAAAAAGAGGTTTAAGATGGTTGATGGTATAACAAGAAACAGTATAAAAGACAGCACCTCAAAGGCTCAATCAATAGCACTTGATGCAGAGGTCTATTGTGAGCAAGAGGAATACAGGTTGGAAACGCAAGGCAAGTATTCCGAGATCCCTAAGTTGTATCAACAGTTTATTAGTAAATACCCTGGGTCAGTGTATGTAAAAAACGCTTTATATCGGCAAGCTGATTGTTATTATCGACACTTAAAAGATTACAACAAAGCACTGGAAATATATCACAGAATAATCGACAAATATCCTGATTCAAACGAAGCTGGCTTTAGCCTTCAAGAAATATGTGAACTATATAAGGAAACCCGGAAATTTAGTGATTTGATTCATGTCTTAGAAGAAATGGGCACGCCTTTATATCCTGCCGCCAGATTTCACACTAAAAAAGAGAAAGTCTTATTTGAAATGGGCTTTATTTATGAACATCATCTGAATAACCCCACCAAAGCTTTAAGCATATTTAAGCGGGTTATTAAAGAATATCCTCAATCCGTTTGGGCTGCTGCCAGCGCAGCCGAGATGCATTTGTCTTCAGGAGATACGGAAAACGCAATAAGAAGTTACAGGGGCATTTTTGAACAAGATTTTCCATCTCACCTTCATAGCGATATTGATCTTTCAGAAAAACTTATTTTGAATATTTTAGATCGTCTTGAAAAGATGGGAACTACAATTATTTTCTCCACACATGGCGATTTGACCGTCGAAGATCAAAAACAAATATTAGCTTATGCTTTTCTAATATTGCCACTTAGGTATTTCGAGAAATTAAAGGTTATAGATTTCACGAAGATCAATATGAAAAGCGTTGCGGCGAAGTATTCCCCTTCGTTCGGTCACAGTGGCATTGCTGTCTCTGATAGAAACCTTTCAAGATTATTTGGGATTTCGACAATCATCCATGAATTAATGCATCATTGGGATGTCAGTATAGATAAAGAAGTATTGAGGGAAATGGGCATAAAAGTCCCGGCCAAAGATCCGAGTTCAATTTATTATAGTATTAGTTGGTCCGTTCCGTGGCTCTCAGTTATGAGAGGGAATAAAGATCTCCCTGATCTGAGTTCAATTTATTATAGGATTAGTTGGCACAGTCCGTGGCTTCCAGTTATGCAAAGAAATAGAGATTTCGCTAACTTTGTAGGGGTTGATGGTATCATGGAAACCGATGGAAGAAAATACGGCATGGTAAACCAGAGGGAGGATTTCGCGACTTTTGGCACGGCATATACATTTCAAGAGCATAATGTCATTGATCACAATTTGCGTCTTTTCATCAGGGCTCAAATGTCTTCAGGCAATTTCAAGCCCGCGGCTAAATACTTATATGTCAGGTTCTGCACTCCTTTTTTGGGCGAAGAATTCAACATTTCAAAAGATGATCCCTCTTTGGGTTTTGTGGAGGTAAAAAACCGGTTGAACAAGTGGCTTGAAAACCATCCCGGCAGTGTTAACAAATCAACTATTGAAGCTATCAATAAAATAGAAGATGTTTACAAGTCTTATCCGGCCAAAGACACGAAATAATTCATTTTGCTCCTTTGACGCTTTTGTGGTAATATTGCCGCAATTTAAAAATGCCCTCTCAAGAACACGATCTGGTAGTTATCCTTGATTTTGGAGCTCAGTACAGTCAGCTCATAGCCAGACGCGTGCGCGAATGCAACGTTTACTCGGAGATACTTCCGTACGACACTCCCCTCTCCAGGCTCAAGGAGAAAAAAGTCAAGGCGATGATACTCTCCGGCGGGCCGTCAAGCGTATACGAAAAGAACGCGCCCAAGCCTGACCCGAAGATATGGAATTCCGGCATACCCATGCTGGGAATATGCTACGGCGTACAGCTAATGGCTGAGAACCTTGGCGGAAAGGTGTCTCCCGGCTCCAAGAAAGAATACGGCAAGACAGAACTGCTCATCGACGACAACTCGGACCTTTTTGCGGGCATGCTCACATCAATAGACTGCTGGATGAGCCACGGAGACACAGTTTCCTCGCTCCCCGCAGGCTTCAAGAGGCTTGCGCACACCCAGAATACCGAATTCGCCGCCATCGGGAACCCGGAAAAGAAGATCTACGGCGTGCAGTTCCATCCCGAGGTGGTCCACACCCCGAAAGGCATCGAGATAATAAAGAATTTCCTCTACATCATGTCCGGCGTGAAACCGACCTGGACCACGAAGAACTTCATTGAAATGTCCGTTAAGGAGATAAGGGATACCGTCGGAGCAGAAAAAATACTGCTGGCGCTTTCCGGCGGGGTCGATTCAACCACGGTCGCCGCGCTCGTGAAAGAAGCGGTTGGCGACCAGCTTTACTGCATGTTCATAGACCAGGGCTTCATGAGAAGGAACGAGGCAAAAAAGATAAACGACATATTCACAAAAACGTTCAAGATAAAGAATTTCATACACATAGACGCTTCAGACAGGTTTTTCTCCAAGCTTGAGGGCGTGACCGATCCGGAACAGAAAAGAAAGCTGATAGGGACCGAATTTATCCGTACCTTTGAGGAAGAAGCGAAGAAGCTGGGCACGATGCCTTTTCTTGCCCAGGGCACGCTTTACCCGGATGTCATAGAAAGCGCCGTCCAGGGAGTGTCTTCCAAGGCGGCCGTGATGATAAAGACGCATCACAATGTCGGGGGTCTTCCGAAGGACATCAAGTTCAAACTAATTGAACCTCTGAAACAATTATTCAAGGATGAGGTCAGGATACTGGGAAGGGAGCTCGGCGTGCCAGATTTGATCATCTCAAGGCAGCCGTTCCCCGGGCCGGGTCTGGCGATAAGGATAATCGGCGAAGTTACAAGGGAAAGGGTTGAGATACTTCAGAGGGCCGATGAGATAGTCATGGACGAGATCAGGGCCGCCGATTACTACAAAAAACTCTGGCAGTCGTTCGCGGTGCTGCTTCCGATCAGGACGGTCGGCGTCATGGGAGACAAGAGGACTTACCTGAACACTGTAGCGCTCAGGGCGGTGAATTCGGTCGACGCGATGACAGCCGACTGGGCAAAACTTCCATACGAGCTTCTTGAAAAGATATCGAACCGGATAGTGAACGAGCTGCCGGAAGTCAACAGGGTCGTCTACGATATTTCCTCAAAGCCCCCGTCAACCATAGAGTGGGAATAAATTAATATTCTTTCCTGAAAAGCTTCCTTATTCTTTCGCCGCGCGTCTGCCGCTGAGCCGCCTGATGCTCGGCCAGGGTTTTGCTGAATATGTGCGAGCCGTCGGCTCTTGCGACAAAATAGAGGAAATCGCTTTTCGCGGGGAACATCGCGGCTTTTATCGAAGAAAAACCCGGGTTGCAGATAGGCCCCGGAGGAAGACCGTAATGCCTGTATGTATTATACGGAGAAATGATCTTCAGGTCGTCGTAGCTCACTATCTTCCCCGGCCGCTCGAGAACATATTTGATCGTGGGATCCGCGCCGAGATGCATCCTGATCCTAAGCCTGTTGTGGTACACTGAAGCAATGAGAGGCCTCTCGCTCTCCTTCGCGGCTTCTTTCTCGATTATCGAGGCAAGCGTCACTATGTCATGGAGGCTGTACCTGGCATTCATCTTTCTGTAGTTCTTCCTCCAGTAAGGCATGACGACTTTATTGAACCTGTTAAGCATGAGATTTGCCATCTGATCGGTGCTGATATTTGAAGTGACCAGATATGTATCGGGGAACAAATATCCTTCGAGCGAATTGGTCGGGACCTCCATCAAAAAACTGTATTTCAGCATGACGGAGCTCGATAACGCGTTGTTCGTAAGCTCCTGAAATGCGATCCCGTCCCCCACCCCCTCCCTTTCCATGAACCGGCCCATTTTATATATCGACAATCCTTCCGGGAAGACAAGCTTTACGAGCATCGGCGGGATTATTTCCCCCCTGCTTATTTTTGAGACGATCCTGATAAGAGACATGTCAGGGGTGAATTCATAAGTTCCCGCCTGCATCCTGTTCTGGAGCCCGAACACGTTCACCACCATGTTAAAGCCGTACCTGCCGTCTATGATGCCCCGCGACTGGAGAAGCTCGGCGACCTGGTTCGCGCCGTATCCCTTCGGGATGTTTATGACATAAACATCCCTGTCAAACCTGTTGCCAACCTGGAAAAAAACGCATGCCACCGAGAGAATCACCGTTGCGGTTATCATTACTGTTGTCATTAAGATAATATTGAACATGCTGTTCGCGGAAAAGACCGAGATCGTGCTTTTCGCCGGCATGTAAACATGCTTCCTTGACCACCGCAGCAGTATTCTCAGGTTCGTATTGAGCCTTCTGAGATATCTCTTGATTATTGGATGCTTCATTATTTGGGCAAGGGTTTTGTTCATTTGTTCCTCGAATCAATATAACCCTGAAGGATTATTCCCGCAGACACGGCGTCAATGAAACTTTTCTGCTTTTTTCTGGAAGCGCCCGATTCCTTAAAAGCCCTCTGGGCGATCTTCGTGGTCAATCTCTCGTCCCACAAAATGACCTTTACGGGGATCTCACCGCATATTTTTTTGCAAAAGTCCTTCACTTTTGAAGCTGCAATTCCGGCGCCGCCGCTCATACTGTAAGGCAGTCCCAGGACTATCTCGCAGGCGTCATATTTTTTGATAACTTCTTTAAGTTTCGCGACGAATTCCACGTTATTTTCAAGATTGAACAGCGGCTGGGCCGTTATGCCCAGGGGATCCGAGACGGCCACCCCTATCCTTGCTTCTCCCCAGTCAAGCCCGATTGTCCTCATAGCTTCGCTTTGACAGCCTCAACGATCAGGTCAAATGCAAGCTGGATCTTCGTGCTGTCCCGACCGCCGGCCTCGGCA
>CAYHAH010000003.1:0-6139 GCA_964354575.1 uncultured bacterium | reverse complement strand
AGGGTTCGGCGCAGAGGGAATAGGCCTCTGCCGCACGGAACACATGTTCTTCGCGGAAGACAGGCTGCCTCACATGCAGGCAATGATCATGGCGAACACGGAACCGGACAGGCGCAAAGCACTTGCAAAGCTCCTGCCGATGCAGAGAAGCGATTTCATGGGCCTGTTCAAGGAAATGAAAGGATATCCCGTCACGATAAGGCTGCTTGATCCTCCTCTTCACGAATTCCTGCCGAAGAGGGAAGAATTGATGGTGGAGATCGCCGTATCGAAAGCGACCGGCGGCGACAAGGAGAAGATAGCCCAGAAGGAAAAAATACTGGCAAGGGTCGAAGACCTGCATGAACTGAATCCGATGTTGGGACACCGGGGCTGCCGTCTCGGAATTGCCTATCCAGAGATCACGGAAATGCAGGCACAGGCCATTATCGAAGCGGCGTGCGAGCTCAAGAAGGAAGGCATGACAGTGGTTCCTGAGATAATGATCCCGCTTGTGGGAATCCTGAACGAACTGAAGAACCAGAAAGCCATCATAAAAAGGATCGCGGAAGAAACAATAAAGAAATACGGAATCAAGATAGAATATAAGATCGGCACGATGATAGAGCTTCCGAGGGCGGCTGTCACCGCGGACGAGATCGCGACCGAAGCGGAATTCTTCTCCTTCGGGACCAACGACCTGACGCAGACGACCTTCGGCTTCAGCCGCGACGACGTCGTAAAATTCCTGAACAGCTACATCGACAAAGGCATCCTTGAAAAGGATCCGTTCGCGACGCTGGACCAGAACGGCGTCGGCAAGCTGGTGAAGATGGGAGTTGAAAAAGGAAGAGGCGTGAACAAACATCTTAAGATCGGGATCTGCGGGGAACACGGCGGAGACCCGGCATCGGTGGAATTCTGCCACAGGAACGGACTTAATTATGTAAGCTGCTCGCCATACAGGGTCCCCATAGCGCGGCTTGCTGCTGCTCACGCGGCAATAAAAGAGAAATCCAAGGCATCCTATACGACAAAGTAACCCTTCGACTCGCTGTCGCTCGCTCAGGGTTCATCCTGAGCTTGTCGAAGGATAAAACCCTTTGGCGAAAAAACGGGTTAATTGCTGGAGACCATTGACAGGTTTTTGGCTGTATAACAACATATTTTAATCTGGTTAACAAGAAGTACTTGACAAGATTTCAAATCTCCATTATAATTCCATTTTTGCGACACCAGATCATTTGCTTCCGGGGGGCTTAATGCAAATCCGCAACGAAATTGAAGAAAGGGAAGATAAATTCCTTTCGCCGTACGCAGTAAGATCAAAGAGCTCCAAGGGCAGGGGCAGGGACAGAAAAGAAAAAGAAGACGACATAAGGACCTGCTTTCAGCTGGACAGGGACAGGATCATTCACTCCAAAGCTTTCAGGAGACTGAAACACAAAACACAGGTATTCATTTCGCCCGTTGAGGACCATTACCGTACAAGGATAACCCACACATTGGAAGTCTCGCAGATCGCCCGGACAATAGCGAGGGGGCTTTGCCTGAACGAGGACCTGACCGAGGCGATAGCGCTGGGACATGACCTGGGTCATACCCCGTTCGGACATGCCGGAGAAGATGTCTTGAACGATATCCTCAAGACGATAGACGTTGCGCCCAAAAGATATTTTATGCATAACGAACAGAGCGTAAGGGTGGTTGAAGTCCTTGAAAAAGGCGGCAGGGGCCTTAACCTTACCCGTGAAGTGAGGGACGGCATCCTTCATCATCCGCAGAAAGATAATCAGCTGCCGGCAACGCTTGAAGGCCAGATCGTGAGATACTCGGATCACATAGCTTATATAAGGCATGACATTGAAGACAGCATCCTGGCCGGAGTAATAACCAAGGAAGATCTGCCCAAAAAGCATACGGAAGTTCTCGGGAAAAATATTCTTGACACGATAGTCCCGAATATCATCAAAAAAAGCAAGGACAAGAACAAGATCCAGATGGACAAAGAAATAGAAGACGCAATGAACGGATTATACGATTTTCTTTATGAAAGAGTTTATACAAGCTCCACCGCTAAAGGGGAGGAAAAAAAGATCCCTTATCTTTTAACCCAGCTATTCAAGTACTATCATGAAAATCCGGCAAAATTGCCTTATTATAAAAGTTCCTGGAAGGAAATTGAGATCGTCCAGAACATAGTCGATTTTATCGCCGGGATGACGGACAGGTACGCCACGAACAAGTTCACCGAGATCTTCGTGCCGAATGAATGGCACGCCGACACGAACACAAAATGATATTAAGTTCAACAATTGATGATATAAGGAACAAAGCCGATATCCTCCAGATCGTCGGCGAGTACGTGCCTCTCAAGAAGAGGGGCAAGAATCATATAGGGCTGTGCCCTTTCCACTCGGAGAAAACGCCGTCCTTCACGGTAAGCCCCGACAAGCAGATATTCCACTGTTTCGGCTGCAACGAGGGAGGCAACGTCTTCTCGTTCCTGATGAAAATAGAGAATGTCAGCTTTTCGGAATCCGTGGAACTTCTTGGGGAACGCCTCGGTATAAAGGTACAGAAGACAGGGGCCTCCCCCGCCCTTCAGGGCGACAAAGAAAGGTACCTCGGCATAATGGTGCTCGCGCAAAGGTTCTACAGGGAAACAATGGAAGGCATTGAGGGCGAGATCGCCAGGGAATATTTAAAGAAACGAGGTCTCAGCGAAGCTTCCGTGAAGGCATTTGATCTCGGGTATTCTCCCAATAAATGGGATTCGCTCCTGAATTTCCTTTTCAAGAAGGGTGTCGCCCAGAAAGACATGGAAAAACTCGGGCTGATAATCGAGAGAACGGACAAGAGCGGGCATTACGACAGGTTCAGGGGAAGGCTGATGTTTTCCATATGCGACCTTAGGGGCCGCGTCATAGGTTTCGGGGGAAGGGTCATCCCAACGGGCGCGGCATCCGGCGAGGAAGCAAAATACATAAACTCCCCGGACTCCCCTATTTACAACAAGGGGTATTCGCTTTACGGGATCAACGTGACAAAGGACGAAATAAAGAAAACCAGGACCGCGGTCCTGGTGGAAGGCAATGTCGACCTGATCGCCTGCTGGCAGTACGGCATCAGAAATGCGGTGTGCCCCCTGGGCACGGCGCTCACGCAAAACCAGGCAAAAATGATCCGCAGGTTCGCCGATAACGCGATCCTCGCATTTGACAGGGACAGCGCGGGAGCCGCGGCAACCGCGAGAAGCGTGGAAATATTGAAAGACGAGGGACTGAACGTGAAAGTCTCGAGGTTTGAAGGCGGAAAAGACCCCGATGAAGCGCTTAAAGCAAACGGAGCGGACAGCTTCATCAAATCCCTTAATGAAGCCGTCCCGTGGATGGAATACATGGTCCTGAACACGCTGTCAAAGCACAACCTGGGAGAAATAGAGGGCCGGGCAAAGGCAGCGGGTGAAGCGGCCTCGATAATCGCGCAGGAAAAAGACGATCTGGTCCAGGGGGAATACATAAAGCTCGCTGCGAACAAGCTGGGCTTCAGCGCAGATGAAATAGCATCCGAAGTAAAAAGGCGCGGGTTCTACGTGAAAAAAGGCGGGGGGATGTCCTTGAAAAGAAGCGTTGAAAAGCCCTCCTCAAAGACCGAAAAAGCCGAGGAGTGCCTTATAAAGCTTTCGGTGATCAATAAGGAAGTAATGGATATGATGAAACAATCCATAAGCTGGCAGGAATTTACCGGCAAGAACACAAGAATGATCGCCGAACTTCTTCAGTCCGCGGAAATTGATCCGAAAGACCTGGCGCATTTCATGCTGGGGAACCTGCCGGACGAAGATTCAAAGAAAATGTTCTCAAGAATAATGGTAAGCGATTATCCTGCGTCAAATATTGAAAAGGTGGCCCGGGATTGCGTAAACACGATAAAAGTCTTTCATCTTAAATCGAAAATGGAGGGTCTCCGAGGCGAGATAATGGCAGCTGAAAAAGAAGGCAAACTTGAGGACGTTTCCATGTTCCATAAGGAATTCAAGGAGCTGAACGAGACTTACAGGTCATTGTCAATTTAAGTGAAATTTTTCGCGGTTTCTCGCGATAATAACAATGAAATAAGAACTTGGAGGTAGTTGAATGAAAAGGGAAATGAATCTTAAGAATCTCAAGAACATGGGCGAGAAGAAAGGATATCTTACTCCGGAAGAAATAATGTCCATTTATCCGGAGCCGGAGAAGAATATTGCCGAGATCGAGGAGCTTTTGCTCCACGGGATAGTGATATCCGAAGAGAAGGAGAAAAAGGCCGCCCCGTCCCCCGAGGAGGCGTCGGCAGATGTCCCCGAAACAGAAGCAAGGGGAGCGGGCATAGATGACACAGTCAGGATGTATCTAAGGGAGATCGGGAAATACAAGCTGCTCTCTCCCTCCGATGAAATAGACTGCGCAAAGAAGGTCAGGGCCGGGAACATCAAGGCAAAGCACAAGCTGACAAACTCCAACCTGAGGCTCGTCGTTTCCATTGCGAAAAAATACACTGGAAGAGGGATGCTGTTCCTTGATCTTATACAGGAAGGCAACCTCGGATTGATCAGGGCGGTGGAAAAGTTCGACCACAGGAAAGGGTACAAGTTCAGCACGTACGCGACATGGTGGGTCCGCCAGGCCATAACCAGGTCGATCGCGGACCAGGCGCGCACGATACGAATACCCGTGCACATGGTCGAAACAATGAACCGCTTAAGAAAAGTATCGAGAACTTTGCTGCAGCAGCTCGGGCGCCGGCCAACCGAAGAAGAGATCGCAAGAAGATCTAGAATGTCGGTGGACAAGGTGAGGGAAATAATAAAGATCTCCCAGCTTCCCCTTTCGCTTGAAATGCCCGTCGGCGACGAGGATTCCTCGCGGCTGGGTGCTTTCGTGAAGGACACAGCCGTCCAGGCGCCGGATGAAGTGGTGCTTCACGGACTCCTGAGGGAAGACCTGGAAGAGGTAATGTCCTCTCTCACTGACAGGGAGAAAACCGTCCTCAAACTTCGATTCGGTCTCGACGACGGACAGCCGCGCACGCTTGAAGAGGTCGGAAAAGTATTCAACGTAACTCGAGAGAGGATACGTCAGATCGAAGCCAAGGCTTTAAGAAAGCTGAGACACCCCACTAGAAGTAAAAAGTTAAAGGAATATCTCAGATAAAGACAACCTTGGGTTTAGGTTTGGATACGGGTTTGGAATGGGCATGGGGGTGCGTTTGGTATTGCCCGACTTCCAAAACCAAACCTATACCAATCCCGCTTCCAAAACTACACCTAAACCCTGGATTTATTTTCTCCTGATCAGCATTACCTGATAGGTGAGGTATTTCCTGAAAACATCCCTCCGGAGCGGCACGAGATTATTGACTATGATCTGCCGGATCGTCTTGCCCTTTATCCTGAATCTGAAGAACAAATTCATCAGCCAGTAAACGGGCGGCACATGCACCTGCACGGTTGTAAGGATGCAGCTCAGAACCGGTCTGATGTAATTTAAATATACATTGGTGCCGTATTCAAGGGTGGGAAGGATGTCCGCGGTGATATCCTGATTTTTTACGACTCTGAATCCCGCCTTTTTGACCTCTCTCAGGTAATTCGCAAGTTGACCGGAGGGGAGGTTGGGCACGCCCTTTGCTTCTCCCTTCTTGAAATAATCGGATATCAGCAGATACCCGGTCGGCCTGAGCAGCTGCGATATCTTTTTTAATCCATCTCCGAAAGGTATGTACTGGACCGATTCGCTCATGAGTATCAGGTCGAACTTTTGTTCGGTCCTGTATTTTTCCAGCGTGGTCAATTTGAATCCGGCTTTGCCTTTCGTGTTCTCCCTGAAAAGCTGCCCCTGGTAAGGATCGGGGCAGATGCCGGTCACCTGATATCCGAGTTTCAAGAGCTTTGCCGCATTGCCCCCTACTCCGCATCCCACGTCCAGGATCGTCCTGACGCCTTTCGGGATGAACTTTATCAGGTTATTGATGTATCTTTCCTGCGCGGCCTGGAAATTTTCAAGAGTAAGCTTGTCACCATTTTTCCACAGGCCGAAGTGAAGGTAATTCGTCTTTGACAAGTCGAGGTACAGCTTAAGGACCGGCTGAACCCGAACTTTTGACTTTTCAATTTCTT
>CAYHAH010000002.1:0-13393 GCA_964354575.1 uncultured bacterium | reverse complement strand
CGGAAAGCGCTTCATCAGAAATCTTGACCTTGTGGTGCTCCTCGTATTTTCCCCTGAGCCCTTTGAGTATTTCAATTGTCAGATCAACGGAAGGTTCGTTCACAAGGACAGGCTGGAACCTTCGCTCAAGAGCGGGATCCTTCTCGATGTATTTTCTGTATTCGTCGACTGTTGTCGCCCCT
The DNA here is from genome assembly GCA_964354575.1 of uncultured bacterium. Lineage (GTDB taxonomy): Bacteria > Margulisbacteria > WOR-1 > CAVSGV01 > CAVSGV01 > CAYHAH01. The sequence continues at coordinate 13,211 of CAYHAH010000002.1, read as the reverse complement.
ATGACCTGGAGGTCTCCCTTTGCAAGGGCCGGCTTCAAAATGTTTGCGGCGTCTATTGCGCCCTCCGCGGCGCCTGCTCCTACAAGCGTGTGAAGCTCGTCGATGAAAAGTATTATCTGCCTTGATTTTGAGAGTATCTCGTCAAGCATTTTCTTGACGCGGGCTTCGAATTCCCCCCTGTATTTGGTCCCCGCGATCATTCCCGCAAGGTCAAGGGCGATCACCTTCTTGTCCTTCAAAATGTCCGGAACATCGCCCTGGACTATCCTTTGTGCAAGCCCCTCGACTATCGCTGTCTTTCCGACCCCCGGATCTCCGATGAGGGCGGGATTGTTCTTTGTCCGCCTTGAAAGTATCCTGATGACCCGCTCCATCTCTTTGTCCCTGTCGATCACCGGATCCAGTTTTCCGTTCTTGGCCTGAGCGGTAAGGTCCCTGCCGAACGAAGCGAGGGCCGGTTTTGGTTTCGGCGGAGCGCCTATTCCCATTCCGGGGATCCCGAACATTTCGCCGAAAGGGGTTTCTCCGCCTTCTTCAGGGATCCCGAATTCCTCTTCTCCGCCGCCTTCCTCTCCGGGACCCTTCGGCGCCTCGCCTTTAACTTCTTCTTCGCCTTTTGACATGAGTTCAAGAATTTTCTTTACCGCCTTGTCATAGGTGATCTTTCTTTTTTGAAGCGCCTGCGAAGCGATGCTTTCACCCTCTTTTATTATCCCGAGAAGGATGTGTTCGCTCCCGACATAGTTGAATCTTAATTCCCTGGCGGCATTGTATGCAAGTTCAAGCACCTTTTTTGCTCGCGGAGAAAGGGTTATTTCCCCGGGAGTCCCTTCGCCTCTTCCTATCAGCGACTCGATATTCGAGAACAGGTCAACGATATCCATCCCCAGCGCCACCAGGACCTGATATGCCATTCCTTCTTCTTTCAGGAGGCCAAGGAGCAGAAGTTCGGTGGTAAGGTGATCGTGCGAGAGCCGCTGCGCCTCTTCTCCGCCGAGCTTGATGACGTTCTGAGCGGCTTCCGAGAAGTAATCGAATATCCTGTTGGCGGGACGCCTCTTGAAGAAACTCGTGAACAGATCGGGGAATTCGAAGAAACCGGGGAATCCCAGGTCACCGAAACCGCCGAATTCTCCCATGCCTCCGCCAAGGATCCCAAGGTCGGCCGCGCATTTTGAACAGAGATGCTGCTCAATGCGCCTTCCGTTGATTATTCTTGTGACGTGGACGGTGGCCTGTCGTTTTTTGCAGTTCTGGCAGAGCAATTATTCTTTTTCCTTCTTTATTTTTATCTTCTTCCGCATTTCTTTCCATTCTTCCCACGGGTCCCATCTTAGCATATCCGCCATAAGAGTACCTCCGAAGGCTACATTATATATAATGCCGGCTGATTTCGCAACTTGTCATAAGATGGGGCATATTATAGAATACCTTTACCATGTCATTTAAAGACCTTCCTGATAAGAACGGATACTTCGGGCAGTACGGTGGCTGTTTCGTGCCGGAGACCCTCATGAAGCCGGTGAGGGATCTCGAAGCCGCGTACGATCAATATAAGAACGACCAGAAATTCAAGGATGAATTCGCCTATTACCTTGAACATTATGCGGGCAGGCCGACCCCGTTATTTTATGCCGAGAGGCTGACCAGGAAACTTGGCGGGGCAAAGATCTATCTGAAGAGAGAAGACCTTTGCCATACCGGTTCCCATAAGATCAACAACTGCATCGGACAGATCCTGCTCGCACAAAGGATGGGCAAGAAAAGGATAATTGCCGAGACCGGCGCCGGCCAGCATGGCGTAGCCGCTGCGACCGCCTGCGCGCTTTTCGGAATCAAGTGCGTCGTCTATATGGGCGAGGAGGACATCAATCGTCAGGCTTTGAACGTTTACCGGATGAAGCTGCTCGGAGCGGAAGTGGTGACGGTCAAGTCGGGAAGCCGGACGCTGAAAGACGCGATAAATGAAACGCTCCGCGACTGGATGGCGAACGTTTCTGATACATATTACCTCCTCGGCTCGACAGTCGGCCCGCATCCGTATCCGATGATGGTGAGGGATTTTCAGTCCGTCATCGGCCTTGAGGCAAAAGGGCAGATAATGGAGGCGGAGGGAAGACTTCCGGACATGCTTCTTGCCTGCGTAGGCGGGGGGAGCAATTCGATAGGGCTTTTCCATCCTTTTCTTGACGAGCCGTCGGTTTCGATGACAGGCGTCGAAGGCGGGGGGACATCGCTAAAACTGGGAATGAATTCCGCCACTCTCGAGATCGGCAGGGTAGGGGTGCTTCACGGATCAAAGAGCTATCTTCTTCAGACAAAAGACGGCCAGATATCGACGACCCATTCGATCTCCGCCGGACTCGATTATCCCGGAGTGGGCCCCGAACACAGCTATCTCAAGGATATCGGCAGGGTCAAATACGATTCGGCATCAGATAAGGAAGCGCTCGAAGGCTTCAAGCTGCTGTCAGAGACCGAGGGGATCATCCCCGCGCTGGAGTCTTCCCATGCCATAGCTTATCTCAAGAAACTCAAGCTGTCGGCGGATAAGATCGCGATCGTCTGCCTCTCGGGGAGAGGGGATAAGGACGTAGAGATCATAAGAGGTATCAGATGACAAGAATATCAGAGGCATTCAAGAATAAAAAAGCTTTGATCGTTTTCATAATGGCCGGGGATCCGGGCATCGCGAAAACCGAACGGCTTGTATATGAGATCGAGAAAGCGGGAGCGGATATCATCGAGCTCGGAATTCCGTTCTCGGACTCGATCGCTGACGGACCAACGATACAGGGCGCCGCAACGAGATCGCTGAAGCAGGGCGTTTCGGCGGGCGATGTCTTAAAGCTCGCTTCAAAGATCAGGAAGAGATCGAATATCCCCATAATATTGATGACAAGCTTCAACATCCCTTTCAGCTACGGGCTCGATAAGTTCGCAAAAGACGCGGCGGCCGCGGGCGTTGATGGCCTGATACTTCCCGACATGCCGCTCGAAGAAGCCGATTTGATCAAAAAGAACGGGCTTGACCTGATATTCCTTGTCGCGCCGAATTCCACCGATGAAAGGATAAAACTCGCTGCGAAAAGATCGTCAGGTTTTATATATGTTGTCTCCCTTACGGGGATAACCGGAGCGAGGAAAGAACTTCAGCTGGACGTTCAGGGCGTGATCGCAAAGTTAAGGAAGCAGACGAAAACCCCGATAGCCGTCGGTTTCGGGATATCGAACACGAAGCAGGCGGCGGAATCATCCAGGCTTGCTGATGGAATAATCGTGGGAAGCGCGGTTATCGATGTGATCGCAAAGAAGCCAAAGCAGATCGGGAAATTTGTTGCGAGCCTGAAGAAGGCGATCTCTTAACCCACGAACCTGTAGCTGTTTATCTCTTCCTTCAATTTTCTCGCGGCCAGTCTTGCGGCTCCGGCAAAATCGTCCCCTGAAGAAGCGAATATTATGTTCCTTGAGGAATTGATTATCGCGCGCTCGCCCTTTTTGCTCACCCCGTAGCGGACCGATGAGGCAAGGTCGCCGCCCTGGGCGCCGATCCCCGGTATCAATATAGGCATGTCGCCGACGGTTTTCCTGATCTCCTTCAGCTCCTCGGGGTTCGTGGCCCCGACCACAAGGCCGCAGTTGCCGGAAACATCCCATTCCTTCACGTGCTTTGCCACGAGCTTGTACAAAGGCTCCTCTTTGCCGAGCATCTGGAAGTCTTTATGACTAACATTCGATGTCAGGCAGAGTATGAAGATGCCTTTGTCTTTGTATTCAAGAAAAGGCTCAATGGAATCGTATCCCATGTAAGGATTGATCGTTGTCGCGTCGGCCTTGTATATCTCGAAGATCGCCTTCGCGTATGCGGATGCCGTATGGCCTACATCTCCGCGCTTGGCGTCTAGTATTACCGGTATATGGTCAGAGGCGTACTCGATTGTCTTTATCAATGCCTGCATCCCGTATATGCCGTACATTTCGTAGAAGGCAATGTTCGGTTTATAGGCGCAGACAAGGTCCTTTGTGGCGTCGATTATCGCCTTGTTGAAATCAAAGATAGGGTCTCCTTTGTTCAGGAGTGAAGCAGGGATCTTCTTCAGGTCAATGTCGAGGCCGATGCAGAGAAGCGAATTGTTCTTCTTGACGGCGGCATCAAGTTTTTCCGTGAATTTCATATTCCAAGCATGCTCTTCGTGAAAAGCGATCTGAACTTATAGCCTGCGGCTTCAATGTTCTCCCTTGCGCCTTCCTCCCTGTCCAGGACGGCGATAAGCATGACCACTTCAACGCCGGAGTGCTTCAGTTTGTCCGCCGCCGCTATGGCAGCTCCCGCGGTGGTCAGGATATCCTCAACAAGGACGACTTTATCCCCTTTAAACACTTCCCCTTCCACCATCTTGGAAGTGCCGTATCCCTTTTCTCCCTTGCGCACGATGATGAACGGCTTTTTTATCTCGAGTGAAAGAGCCGCTGCCAGAGTGACGGCTCCCAGTTCCGGGCCAGCGAGCCGGTTGAAAGAATCCAGGGGAGGGAGCAGCTGCGCAAGTTCTTTTGTGAGAGGAGCGAGTATTTCCGGCTTTGTCTCGAACAAGTATTTATCAAAGTAATATTTGCTTTTCCTCCCGGACCTGAGGGTGAACTCGCCGGTCAAAAGCGCGGCTTTCTTGATCAGTTCTCCAAGCTCTTCTTTTGTCATTGGCTTTTGGTCTTATTCTCTTTTTCTTTCATCACGTCGCCGATGGTGACGGTCTTCTTTTCCTGCGCGGGAGCCTCAGTCTGACCCTTCGATTCTTTAAGCTCCTGCTTTGACGCTTCTTTCTTCGCTTCCTTTATGGACAGCCCTATCTTCTGCTCTTCGGGCAGCACTTTCAGGACCTTTACGTCAACCACTTCTCCGACTGCGATCACGTCTTCGGGCCTGGTTATCGGCTTGTCAGATATCTCGGATATGTGTATCAGGCCTTCGAGATCGCCCTCCAGTTCCGCGAAAGCCCCGAACTTCACGAACCTTGCGATCTTCGCCTTTACTATCTGGCCGGGTTTGTAAAGTTCCGCTGCCTTGACCCACGGATCGGGCTGCAGCTCTTTCAATCCGAGAGCGACCTTCTTGCTCTCCTTGTCCACTCCGAGCACAAAAACATCCAGTTCCTGCCCGACTTTCAGCAGGTCGGACGGGTGATTAACTCTTTTCCATGCAAGCTCCGTCAGATGGACAAGCCCCTCGATCCCGCCTATATCGACGAACGCGCCGAAATTCTTCAGGCTTGTCACGGTCCCGTGGCGGACCTGGCCTACCTCCAGATCGTCAAATATTTTGCTTGTATCAACCCGCTGCTTGTCTCCCGCGGCTATCTTGTGCGACATTATTATTTTTCCCTGCCGGCGGTTTATTTCTATTATCTTTATCGGCAGGGTCTTGCCGACAAAGCTCTCGATCGGCTCTTCCGTTTCCTTCGCCACCTGCGAGGCGGGAATAAAGCCCCTTATGCCGTTAAAATCAACCACGAGCCCGCCCTTGACCGAGGAGGTGACCTTCGCCTCTATCGCTTGCCTGCTCTTGTAAACATCATAGATCGTTCGCCATTTCTTTTCATAATCGCCTTTTTTCTTTGAAAGAACTATGTATCCTTCCTTGTCCTCGAGTTTTTCTATCAAAACATCTATCTTGTCGCCGACTTTGACGATGTCATTGATATTGCTGAACGACTTTTCGGATAATTCAGAGGGAGGTATGAAGCCGTCGGACTTGTAATTAATGTCCACAAGCACGCCGGAAGGATCGACTTTCACTACAGTTCCTATAACTATGTCCCCGGTCCTGTAGGTCTTGAATGTGGCTTCGTAACCTGCTTCTTCCGCCTGGCCTTCTTTGGGAGCTGGCGCGGCTTGTTTGGGGGCAGCAGGTTTCGGGGCGGGTCTTGGTTCTATGTTTATAGGGGTGGCCTTGAATCCCGAGACTTTTTCCTCTTCATGTCTGCCGGCAGCCACAGTTTTCGGCGCCGCTTCAAATCTTTTGTTCTCTTCCAGGGTCTCCTTTATTAACGCGTCTATGTCCTCTGCCGCCGCTTTTTCCTTGAAACTTCCCAAAGACGTACCCTTGTATTCTTCTGCCATATGAATTCCTCCAGTGTGCCCATTTTTAGGTGTTCAACTGCCGCTTTAGGGCGTTTTAGCGGCAGTTTTGCGAATTTAACCGCGCAATGGGGGATAATAGCACACTACAATCATTCTTGCCAGCCGAATTTTCCTACGAGGGGTACAAACACGCAGCCGATCGATCCCTCGACATCAAGCTTTTTTCCGCGCTTTGTCACTATCGTAAGCGTTTGGGCGAATGCTTCTCCGACGGGTATGACGAGGCGCCCGCCGTCGGCAAGCTGGTCAGTGAGCGGCTTTGGGATCGACGGCGCTCCCGCGGTCACGATTATCCCGTCGAAAGGCGCTTTTTCGGGCAGCCCAAGCGTCCCGTCTCCGGCAGCTACGGTGATATTCTTATAGCTAAGCCCTTCAAGTAATTTCCTGGATCTTTCGGCAAGTGAAGGCACCATTTCGATCGAGTACACTTCCTTTGCGATCTCTGCGAGTACGGCGGATTGATAACCCGATCCCGTGCCTATCTCAAGGACTTTTTCGCCTCCCGAAAGGCCCAATTTTTCCGTCATTATCGCTACCATATACGGCTGGGATATCGTTTGTCCTTCCCCGATCGGGAGGGCGCAGTCTTCATACGCGGAGGCTTCCAGGTCTTTGGGCACGAACTTGTGCCGCGGAACCTTTTTCATCGCGTCGAGGACCAGCTTATCATATATCCCGCGGGAGACGAGCTGGTCATTCACCATCTCTTCCCTAATTTTCTTATAAAGTTCTTCGTTCATCGTTCTTAGTTTTGTTTCAGCAACATTCTACCCCTTGACAAACAGGCGCGCAAACATAAGAATAATTTTATGGCGAGATTCCTTGACATCGATAAACGCTACACGGACTATAAGACCGCGAAGTTCGCCGTGGTCCCCGTCCCGTATGAGAAGACAACTTCTTACGGCAAAGGCACCTCGAAGGGGCCGTCAGCGATCCTCAAGGCCTCGGAGCAGATAGAGGACTATGACATAGAACTGGACAGGGAGCCGTACAGAGCGGGGATAAGCGTCACAAGGCCCATCAAGGCCGTCAAGGCCATCAAGGGGGAAATAAGCCGGATACTTGACGACAAAAAGATACCGGTGATGCTCGGGGGTGAGCATTCGATCACGCCGTTCGCCGTAGGAGCCTGCGCCGAAAAATTCAGGGACCTGAGCGTGCTTCAGTTCGACGCGCACGCCGACCTGAGGGATGAATACCGCGGCTCAAAATACAGCCATGCCTGCGTGATGAGAAGGGTGCTTGAGATATGCCCGGCGGTCCAGGTGGGGATAAGATCAATGGACGCTTCCGAGGCGAAATTCGCGAAGGAGTCCGGGCAAATATCGAAGATCCATTTCGCGGAAAAACTCGAGCTGGCGGAGATCGTCACCTCACAGCTTTCGAAGAACGTTTACATCACTTTTGACGTTGACGCGCTCGATCCCTCGATAATGCCGTCAACCGGCACTCCCGAGCCCGGAGGGCTTGATTACTATGAGGTCCTTGACGTTTTCAGGGCGGTGGCGAGGGAGAAGAACATCGTCGGGTTCGATGTTGTGGAGCTTGCGCCGATCAGGGGATTAAATCATCCCGATTTCACTGCGGCGAAGCTTATCTATAAGCTTATGGGATACTTAACCGCGAAATAAGCTACCTCCTGAAACTTTCCTAATAATATTCCCCCGAAAAGTGAAATTTTTGCATCATTATACCGATAATTCAATGCGTAGAGATCGATCATAGGAGGGAAATGGCATGGGCACATCAGCGGTTGCGGGGGTTGCCACAACAAATGTTTTTCAGGCGGCAGGTTTTAAAGATAAGAACCATGATCGCGTGATAGAAAAGCGATCATGGAAAAATTTATGGGCGAATGAAGGTTATGATAAAAGGGCGGATATAAACGAAGATGGCAGGATCATTGAGGTCGAAGCCAAGTATAAAATATGGCTGTTGTCAAGATCAGAGTTCAAGAACAACCCTTTTACTAATGACGAAAAAATAGTTTTGGGGTGGATGTTCGAGGAAAAATTGAATGCCATATTGGCCGCAAAAGATTCAATGGATAAAGCGGAATCTCTCACGTACCTGGCAATGCGTATGTCCATAGCAGGTTTATTTAAAGAAGCGTTCGGTGTGGCGCAAAAAATAAAATATCCGTATTTCAGTTCACACGCTGTTATTTACGTAATAACATACATGTCCATTAACGGATTATTCAAGGATGCGTTAGAGATGGCGCGAACAATAGAAAATCCAAGGGACAGATCGGAATCTATCAGCCAGATAGCGCTCAATATGCATAATGCGGAATTATTCAAAGGGGCGTTAGGTGTGGCAAAAACAATAAAAGATCTAAAGGAAAGATCGGAAACTATTGCGCAAATAACAGTAGACATGTTCGATGCCGGATTTTTCAAAGAAGCGTTGGATGCGGCGCGAATAATAGAGCGCCCATCAGACAGATCAATTGCCCTCATGAACATGTTATTAGATTTTGCGGGGTTAGGAATATATAAGGATGTGAAGAAAAAAATACTCAAAGAAATGCTTGAAATTGCGCAAACCTTAGAAAATGAGCCGCTCAGACCATCCACTCTCAGTGCAATAAAAGATGCAATGGAAATTGAACAAATGAGCGAAGAGGCAAAAAAAACATCCCCTCGCTAGACTCATCTATAGGCTTATTGAATACTTAACCGCGAAATAACTCTTTCTTTCCCCAGCACCTCAAGTACATCGTAAATTCCCGGGGATTCGGCCCTTCCGGTCAATAATACCCTGGTCGGGTGGATGATCTCGCCAAGTTTAACTTTTAATTCCTCGGACAATCCCTTGAAAACCGGCTCGAGGCTTTCTTTGTTGAAAGTATTGACCTTTGAAAGTTTTTCCCGGAGTTTCGATACGATCTCTTTCGCTCCCGGTTTATCCAGATATTTTACTTTCGCATCAGGATCAATCGTAAAGTCGTCCTTGAAGAAATATTCGGAGAGAGGGACTATCTCAACGAAGGTTTTCAGCCGGTCATGCAGGCACTTGATGACTTTCCCGGCGTAAGCCCTGTCCGTTCCCGGATAGGCCTTCTCTATGAACGGCATTACGTGGGAATTCAAGCTCTCGGCGCTTAAGCCCTTGATGTAATGGGAATTAAGCCAGTTAAGCTTGTTCACATCGAATACCGCGCTCGTTTTCTGTGCCTTCTCAATCGAGAACTTTTCAATGAGCTCCTGCCTGGAAAAGATCTCCTGATCCTTGAATCCCCAGCCCAGGCGCGCGATGTAATTGACCATCGCTTCCGGAAGGTAACCCATGTCCTTGTAATCAATGACCGATGTCGCGCCGTGGCGCTTGGAGAGCCTCGCCTTGTCCGGCCCCATTATCATGGGGATGTGCGCGAATTTCGGCGGGGTAAGGCCGAACGCCTGATAAAGAAGTATCTGCCTGGGAGTGTTCGACAGGTGATCGTCGCCCCTTATCACGTGGGTCACTTTCATCAGGTGATCGTCGACGACCGCCGCGAAATTATATGTGGGAAAGCCGTCAGACTTGATTATCACGAAATCATCGAGAACTTCGTTCTCGAAATTTACTTCGCCCCGGATGAGATCGTGAACTTTTGTAACGCCCGTTTCCGGCAGCCGGAACCTGATAACAGGGACTTTGCCGGCTTTCAGCTGTTTTTCGGCTTCGGTCTTAGAAAGTTTCCTGCACTTTGCATTATACTTGGGAGCTTCCTTTTTCTCCGCGGCTATGCGCCTCTGCTCCGCAAGCTCTTCAGGAGTGCAGAAGCAATAATATGCCTTGCCTTCTTTTATAAGCCTGTCGGACCATTCCTTGTAAATGTTCAGCCGCTGGGTCTGGAAATAGGGGCCGAAATCCCCTCCGACACCGGGTCCTTCATCCCAGTCTATCCCGAGCCATTCAAGGCCGTCCAGGATCGCCTTGACCGCTTCTTCAGTCGACCTGGTCCTGTCGGTGTCCTCTATCCTGAGGATGAAAACGCCCTTGAGAGCTCTTACAAAAAGCCAGTTGTATAAAGCCGTCCTGGCGCCCCCGATGTGAAGATATCCCGTGGGGGAGGGAGCGAAACGCACTCTAACGAGTTCTTGATTTGCCATATAAGTCAGTATACAATTATTAACACTTTGTTTCAAGAAACGGCCGGGAGAACAGATTGAAAAAAACATTACCGCTCGTGATAATAATAACGCTTTTTTGCGCCCGTTCTTTTTCTTCAACCCTCCAGGAAGATTTCCTAAAGGACAGCAATTTTGTGCGACAGGCGGGAATGGGCGGCGCGGCGACGGCCGTCTGCGACGACCTGAGTTCCGTATTCTATAACCCCGCCGGATTGGCAGGCGCGGGACCCGCCGGATTTTCTTTCGGAAGCATCGACACGAACAAGGAAATGCTGGACGAGAACCATTATTACTGCTACAACCTCGGCTCCTTCGCATATCTCGGGTATGACAAAAAAACCTCCTGGGGCGCCAAAGTTAAAGCGGATACTCTCGGGATGGGCGTGCAGACCGGGATGGGAATAAGCTACGGGACAACATACAAGAACATTACTATCGATGATGGCACGCAGGAGGCCAGGGGGTACAGCGCGGATATCGGAGTGCTGTTGAAAGTCGCCCCGCAATTTTCGATCGGCATACTTGCCCAGGATGCGCTGTCCGAAAAAATACTTGAAATCCCGTCAAGCACACGCGTCGGGGCGGCATACAGGCCTTTTGAGGACCGTCTCCTGATCGCGGCTGACTCTGAACTCGGAAGGGCGGGCCCGGGGGACTTCACTCATTACGGGCTGGAATTCAGGGTGGCCGACGGATTATCGCTCAGGACCGGCATCGACAGGGGCAACACCACTTTCGGGGCAAGCCTTGACCTTTCTTTCATGAGGATCCATTACGCCGGCCAGTTGAACAAAGACGCTGAGAGCGGCACGGTGCAGATGGTGGGCGGAGAGATCAGCTTTTTCGAGAAGCCGAGAAGGTCCATGTCCGTGATAAGGCCGAAGGAATACGCCTTGATAGAGATGGGAGGGGAAATTGTCGGAGGGGTGGGGGATTTCAGCATTTTTGGAGGTGGCCGCGTCGGGGCGGATTCCATCATCGAACACATAAAACAGGCGACGAAGGATCCCTACATCGACGGGATAATCTTGAAGATAAGAGGGTTCGGCGGAGGACTGGGCTCTTTTGCGATAGTGCAGGAGATCAGGAGCGAGCTTTTGAGATCAAAAGCAAAAGGCAAGAAGATAGTCGCGTATATGGAGGAAGGGACGATGGGCGATGAATATTACCTTGCATCCGTCGCGGACAGGGTGGTAGTCCCGTCAGCCGGGACCGTGGGCGGAATAGGAAAATCGATAAACATGTTAAAGATAAAAGGAATGCTCGAAAAATTCGGGATAGAGGCGCAGGTCCTTTCAAAGGGCAAATATAAGTCCACCTTCAACATGCTTTCACCCGAGATCACCGGCGAGCAGAGATTGATGGTGCAGGGCGTTCTTGCCGATCTTTACAGGCAAATGGTCACCGACATCGAGAGCTCCAGGAAAGGGAAAATATCAATGGCAGACCTGAAAAAGATCTCCGACGGCAGCATTTTCTCCGCGGGGAAGGCAAAAGAGCTCGGCCTCATCGACGAAGTCGGCTATTTCAGGGAAGCGATGCGCACGGGAGCCGACCTTTATGATTCAAAAGATGAAATAAATGTCGTTGAAAGAAAAGACCTGTTCAGGGAAGACGCAGAAGAATATCTGTTTGCGTTCCCGAACAAGGTAGCCGTTATTGAAATAGACGGCGATATTGTCACGGGAAGATCCGGCCAGAACGTCATTTTCGGCGGCCGCGCCACCGGAGCCGATGTCGTGTGCGATCAGATAAAGAAGGCTGTGGATGACTGGCAGGTAAAGGCGATCATCATCAGGATAAACAGCGGAGGCGGTTCCGCCGTTGCTTCCGGGCAGATATACTCTGAACTGATCAGGGCAAAGAAGAAAGGCAAGATGATCGTCGCTTCCATGGGGGACATGGCGGCATCGGGCGGATATTACATCGCCGCCGCCTGCAACAAGATAGTCGCCGACCCGGGGACGATAACGGGAAGCATAGGAGTCATCGAAACGAGCATGCTCAATTATTCCGGGCTCCTGAAAATGCTGGGGATAAAGGCTGAAAGCATAAAGGAAGGAAAGCATTCCGACATGTTCTCAGGGTTAAGGCGGCTTTCCACGGAAGAGGTAAGATCGATAAATACCTATATTGAAGACACTTACCGGGAATTCATAAAGGCGGTGGCGGACGGCAGGGGCATGACCACGGGTGAAGTCGCATCGCTTGCCGAGGGCAAGGTTTACACGGGCAAGCAGGCGCTTGACGCCAAGCTCGTGGACAAGCTGGGCAATTTCACCGATTCGGTTGACCTTGTGTCGAGCCTCGCGAAGATATCGGGAGAGCCCAAACTTGTTTATTACAGGGAGGAGAACTTTTTCCTTCAGTTCGGGAGCGGAGCGCTGAAAATGATGGGACTTGGCAACGGAATATTTCCCGACCGCGGGGGGCTTGTGGAGTATAAGCTTTAATCCGGCCCTGCGCCTTCGCTTGTTGAAATGATTATATAATTCATCTTCTCCGGATAGACCATGTTCAGCTTCCCCTTCGCCAATTGCTCTATCCTGGGAAGCGCTTCTTCTTTTGCCACAAGGTAATTAAGGTACCTGTTCTCCGACCTGATCTTGTCGAGTATTGATTTAAATTCATCGATCTCATACCCGGTTTTTATGCTGCTCGTGTATATGGCCAGATGCACCACGGAAAGCAGCAAAAAAACTATTAATATCGCAAAAGCCCTGAGTATCTTCATATATGTTCCGCCGCCCTCAGCTTCGCGCTCCTTGACCTGGGATTGATATTTAATTCCGCATCACCCGGCGTGACCGGCTTTTTGGTCACTATATTCAATTTCTTCCTGTGTTTGCAAACGCAGGCTGGAAGCTTCGGCGGGCAGATGCAATCGATCGATCCTCTCTTAAAAACCTCTTTGGCGATCCGGTCTTCGAGAGAGTGGTAAGATATTACGAC
>CAYHAH010000001.1:0-4872 GCA_964354575.1 uncultured bacterium | reverse complement strand
CCCGCTCTTGGAATATTGCTGGGGATAATTGCGACGTTCTTTTAGCATACATATTATGAAAAAGGCCATACTCTTATTTTTGCTCGTGATCCTTGCGTCCGGCTGGTCCCCCGTAGAAATGCTGCCCGCTTTCAAGAACCTGAAAACGGACATAACAGGGCAGCTCGCCGAGATGTTCGACAGGGAGATCTCCGTTGAAAGCGTATCCGCCACTCTCATGAACCAGATTGAGCTGAACAACGTGAGCATCGCAAAAGAAAAAAAACTGTCCGGCGGCACCATAATAAAAGCGAAAAAGATCGTCATCAATTACAATCCTCTGAAGCTTGTCGCCGCCAAGGGGAATATCGCCGCCGCAATTTCAAGGATCACCATCGAAGAGCCGGAGATCCTTGTGGAGAGGAGCATCCGCGACGAATGGAACATGGCCGGACTTATTCCAAAAGGAAAGCCGTCGAAGGGAGGGCAGCCGAAACCCCTGCTTTTCTCGGGAAAAGTCTCCATAAAAGGCGGCTACGGCCTCTATGTGGACCATATGGGATGGGGCGAAGACCTTAAGGGCCGCCCGTTCGTGTCAAAAATCCGGGACTTTAACGCTGAAGTCCAGATATCTGGAAATAAGATCGACCTTTCAGGCACCGCAACATCGGTAATAGACAAGTCCGTCGCTTACACAAGGACCACGGGAAATTTGAACATAAGAACAGGCAAATACCGCTTCGTTGTATTCGCAAATAACGTCGACATTGAAAAATGGGGATACTACACGTTGAACATCCCGGACTTCAAGCCGATCTCCGGAAGAAGCGACATGAAACTGACAATGACGAATCCTCCTCCGAGGAAGAAAGGCCTGCCGATATTCTTTGACGGGCAGTTCAACATCAAGAACGGCAAGGCCAAAATATTCGACCGTCCGTTTGACAGCATTAACGGGTTCGTGAGCGTTCACGATGAGGACGCAAGGTTCAAGGACCTCACCGGATACAGGGACAGCGTCGCCGTGACGGCGAACGGAAGATTGTATGATTTTTCCGTCGCTTATTATGACGTAAACCTCCGCATCCCGAGGACGGATTTCAGGAAAATAAGCCGCGCTTTCAGTGAACTTGAGGGCATTCATCTCTCCGGAAATGCCGAAGCCAACATACACGTCGGAGGCAACTACGGGCATCCGATATTCAAGGGCCTTGCCACGGCAGACGGGGAATTCCTGAAACAAAAACTGGCGGGAAAATTCAACTTTTACTCCGAAGGCCCCGTCCTGCGGGTCGATTCCGAAAACATCTCGGCATACGGGGGAAGATTGTACGCGAACAGCATCTTCGATTTTACGCCGTCCGTGCCGGTCCTTGACGTCAATATTTCCGGAGAAGGGCTGAGCCTGAAAGCTCTCCTGCCTGTCGCATCCGTCAATGAAGGCGCAAAAATACGGGCCGAGGTGAACGGCTCCTTCCAAAGGATCACCGTGAAAAGCGACATTTCAACGGACGGCGGCGGCAGTATTTCGGGATTCGGAACGGTCGAAGCAGGCATCCTGGACATGTCGCTAACGGGCGGCAATTTGACGCTGGCCGGCCAGCGCATATCGCTGATCGACTCAACCTTCAAATACAGGAACGGCGAGATCGACATAGCATCAATGACCATGGGAGCGGGCACATCAAAGGTGTCGGTCATGGGCAAAACCGGGATCGGGTGCGCGACCGATCTCAAGATCGAAGCAGCGGGCGCGGAGGCTTCCGACATCAAAATATTTGAAACCCTTCTGCCCAGGGAGCTTACGCCTGTTTCGGGAAAACTTGACGCCACACTTACCGTGAGCGGTTTTGTGACAAGCGAAGCGACAATGGACCCAAAAGCTTTTTCGATCTCCGGCAGTCTCAGGCTGAGGAACGGATTTGTCGCTTATGAAAGCTATGATGACGCCGCATTCAATTTGAATTGGAAGAACTCCAGGCTGGCGTTCAAAGACTCCAGAATAAAAACCGACACTTCCGACTTGTCTTTTGACGGGACTCTTGAAGCAGGCGAAAAGATCGACCTGAACATATCGGGGACTCTCGAGCTGGCGGATCTGAGGCCCTTAACGCTTAAATACGGCCGGCTTTTCGGGTCGTCAAGGATAAACTGTCATCTGGAGGGAAAAACGAGCAGCCCCGCCGTTGACATCGATTTTGACGGCAGCGACCTCAGATACAACGAAATATTCATCGATAAAGCATCCGGAAGGATCGTCTATGACGGCAAAAATGTTCTCTTCGCAAGGCCCCTCGCCATAAACCAGGCAAATGACGAATATGCGGTATCCGGCAAGGTCTCTGTTTCAAAAAAGCCGGTGCTGTCCCTGAGGCTTGATGTCTCTAAAGGCGACCTGAATACGGCGGTCGCCCTTCTCGATAAAATAAACGCCGAAATTGGAACAAAACAAATATTCGGCGTGTCGGAAAAACAAAAGACACTGGTCCTTTATCCCGACAAGTTCCGGCTTCCGGGAAAAGGATCAAATCTGATATATAAGAGCGACGGCAATAGAACAACGATCGAAGGGTTAAAAAAGGCCGAGAGCGAATCTTCATCCTTCGGCAAAACCATGAGAGAAAACGTGGGCAGGGACATCAGGGGTAAATTTTCCGGCTTCCTGGAGGTAAAAGGAAGCGTCGATGATCTTTCGGGCGCGCTCGACTTCAAGGTGTCCGGCGGGACCTGGGAATCTTACTCATTTGACGAGATCGGCGTTAAAGCGAGGCTTGAAAAAGGCACATTCGAGGTATCTTCCGCTTACATGAGGAAAGGCGACGGCATTCTCTCAGCCCGGGGGTTCTTTAATCTGCGCGCATCCGCTTCCCTGGAGATCGAAGCGAAAAACATGCCGGTCGACATCCTCTCCTTTTTCATGGGGAAAGGAAAGTCCTTTAACGGGAATTTCAACATGACGGCATATCTCCACGGGCCCGTCTCGTCGCCGTGGGGATCGGCAAGCATAGAAGCATACAAGGTAAACCTGGGAGGCGTTAACCTTGACAGCGTGATCTCAAGGCTCACTTACAATAACAACACTCTGGTCTTCGACAGGACGGAACTTTTGACGGGCGACAAGAAAGCCGTCGTCAGCGGCAGGCTGCCGCTCATGAGGGAAGGCGTCTCTCTGGGCATCACGATGGAAGGCGAAAGCATAGGGCTTCTCACGCTTTTCTCGCCCGATATTTCCTGGATCAGCGGAACGGGGCGGGGCTTCGTGAAAATAACGGGGAGCTTGAACCGCCCCAGGCTTAACGGCGCTCTCAGCCTGAAAGACTCCGCCGTGAACCTGAAACCAATGGAATCGAACTTTCAATCGATAAATTCGGAAATAAAAATAAGCGATAATGTCATTTCGACCGAGGGGTTTTCGGCAAAATGGGTCGGCAAATGGACCCAGAACAAGGTCAACAAGATAAAACTCCACGGGAGCATTGACCTTAACGATCTCTTTTCCAAGGACCGATCCCTGGCTTTTAACTTAAAATTAAATGACGGGGAATTCATCGTTGACTTCCCAAATCTTTATAAGGGGGACCTTGAGGTCAGGAAATTTTCCCTAATCGGTCCGCTGCGGCTTTCGCCGGAAAACCCGAAAGCCCCGAAGGTTTCCGGGACCTTCAACTTAAGCAACGGCGTCATTACCCTGCCCGACATGACAAAGAAGTCGAATCTGCCGCCTATGGGCCTCGACATGACGGTGAACATACTGAAAAACTCCTACGTGGCCGCCGGGGACGTCAAAAATTTGATAAGCACGGACCTTAGCAACCTGATCCTGAACCTTGAGCTGGAAGGGCAGGACATATTGATATCCGGAAATCTGAATGAGCCGATCATGCTGGGAAAAACCACTTTCAACCGCGGCACCGTGAATATCCTCAACAGGGAGTTTTCCCTCATGAACGAAGACAGGCAAAAGCAAATATTCGCCTCTGACCTGGAAAAAGTCAAGCTGAACACGGCGGATTTTCGGGGTAAAAGCCTTCCCCACCTGACCCTTTCCGCGGAAATAAACATTAAATCGACGGAAAAAATAATCGCTGCCGACAGCAAAACCCCGACTTACGTGACCACGAACATTCTGGTCGTATCCAGGATAATCGGCACCCCTTTCGCAAAAGAAAAGGAAGAGGGATTGAACCTCTCTTTCTATTCTTTCAAGGAAGATGCCACGAACCAGCCGCCTGAACTTGTCCCCAGCGGGTACGACGAAGAAGAGAACAAGGTGCTCCTCCTGCCGGATTTCATAAAGGGGCCTCTTGGGATCACCGAGAGAGGCGTGACCGACGTGGACGCGAACGCCGTGCTCGCCGATTACCTGAACAGCCGGTTGAATTCGTACCTCTTAAGGGGCGTTGAGCGCAACATCGCAAAGGACCTGGAGCTCGACAGCTTGACGCTGGAATACAACTTCGGAAAGGACCTGAGGAACCTGATGCCTACGACAAAAAGCCCCACCGAGATCGGACCGCAGGAACTTCCGGAAACCATGTACGGGGTAGGAGCGGTAAAAGGCTTTTTCGGACGGCTTTACATAGACGTGAAATATTCCCAGGCGGTCCAGGAACAGGCCGTCATCAACAAGGCGTTCCTGAACTACCAGCTTACCTACAAGCTCTCCCCGGTGCTTTCGGTAGTTTACTACAGGGAACCGTTCAGTTTCATTGAACAGGAGAGTGATTATTACAAGGTGACGCTGAAAGTGGGGTATCAGCTTTAGAAACCTGTTGAACTGGGCGCATTAAATAAGTAAACTATGAGACTAATCGGAAAAACGGGATCTGCAAGGAGGATTGTCCATTAAAAGATTTGGCGTCATATTTTTGTTTTTGGCGGCTTTGATCATAA